>CAZQKT010000025.1:0-33498 GCA_964594055.1 uncultured Spirochaetales bacterium | reverse complement strand
CAGCATCACCTCTTCGAGACCGCCGATATGATCGGCGTGGGAGTGGGTAATGAGAAACTTTTTAATATCAGTTCCCTGGAGACCTAATTCGTACAGTGCTTGCGGTGTTTTGGTGCCGCAGTCGATCATGAAATGATCATCACCTTTTATAATAATACAGTTGGTCTGGTAGTGACGCTTTGAAAAGGCACTGCCTACACCGACAAAGAATATGCTCAATTCTCCATCGTTGGAGAGCGTTACGTTCTTATCTGTAAACGGTTTTATCTTCATGGTGATTACAATATACCATAAAACTAATAATTTAAATAAGGAATTTTTATAAATACCGTTACGTAGCAGTTCATCCGCGTTCGGTATTTGTCGATAGTATGAGTGTAAGAATTTTTGTATATTTTTGGAGGAGTACTGTGAAAAAGGGTCTTATTATACTCATTATTTTGTTCTGTGTTGCGACGGTAGGTTTTGCGGAACAGAGTTCTTCTTTCTCTTTTGGATTGGGGATGGATTTCTTCAATTACGAAGAAGTGTTTTTAAGCACCGGCGGTCTGTTGCACGTTCCCATAGCACCCGGGATGGAGGGCTTTTTAGGTGCAGATTTTGCTTTATGGCCCTACCAGGCGAGTGAAGGAGCTGAAGTGACCCCGCATTTTTTCATTCCAATAAATGCAGGGGTCCAGTTCATTTTTGATAAACAGAAACCGACATTTTATCTCGGCATGGGCCTCTCCCCCGTGTTCCTTGTAATTCCGGAGGAAGAACAGGAAGTCCGGTTCTATATGGGTCCGTTTTTAAAAGGTGGCCTGCGGATCGTAGTGCATCAGATGATGAGCTGGTATATCGAGCTGCAGCAAGACCTTGCTATCGGACCTCCTTACTGGATCAATACTACAACGAGGATTAATACGGGCATCAATTTTAAATTTCCGGCTCCTGAAAAATCGAAGGCGGAAGAGACTACTCCTGCTGCTGAGCCTGATTGATTTCTCCTGCTTTTTTAAGCCCTATTTTTGCGGTAATGGGGCCGATCAGTTCAAACACGATACTGGTGGCAGTGACCGTTGTAATAACGGTTGCACCGAGATAGGCACCGGCATCTCCTAATGCAGAAAACTCCTGTTTTACGGTCAGAGCAAGCCCTATGGCCACACCCGCTTGAGAGAGGATCCCTAATCCAAGGTATTTTCTAAGAGTGGGTTCGGCCCTGCCGACTATAGCGCCTAGTGTTGCCCCACCCATCAACCCAGCACTTCTGCTAGCTATATAGACCAGTCCAATGAATCCGAGAGAGGGAAGGGCTGAAATGTGCAAATTGGCCCCGGCGAGCACGAAAAAGAGGACAAACAGCAGGGGCATGAACTCCTGCAGTTCCCGCCGCAGTTTCCCGATAAAAGTGGTGTTCCGAGAATTGACCACGATACTCCCTAAGACCATATTGGTCAGGATATGGGAAAGGTGAAGCCTGTTGCTCAATCCTGTCGTGATACATACAAATGCAAAAAGTAAGACAAAAATGTCTCTGTTGTTGGCAAAATTCCGGGCAAGAAGACAAAAAACGTATCCTGCTGCCGCTCCCACGGCAAAACTTAAGCCGATTTCTTTTAAAGGTGGAGCAATGAGGGCCAGAAACCGACCCTCTTCTGTGCCGGCGGAGCCGCCGGCCATACTCCCGGCAATTGCCGCGGCGAATCCGAAAATAATAATACCCAGCCCGTCATCGAAGCCGAGCACGGAGTAAAGAGCATTGGTAAGCGGACCGCGTGCTCGGTACTCCTGGATTATGGCCACCGTCCCGGCAGGGGCACTTGCAGGTGCAATGGCCCCGAAGAGCAAGGCCAAAGGCAGATTGCCGGTAAGAAAATAGATGCCGACCGATACCAGACCAAAAGCAAGAAAGGATTCGGTCAGGATGATAACAATGATTGCCGGACCTTGCTTTTTAAGACCGGCAAAACTCAATTCCAACCCGATACTCACTGCAACAAAACTTAAAGCCATCTCGGTTATAAAAGCCAGTTTGTTTTGCATCTGTGCGTCTAAGATGCCGAGAAGAGATGGGCCTAAGACAACTCCTGCGATCATAAATCCGATAATACTCGGCAATTTGATAAACGTGACCGTGCGGCCCAAATAAAATCCTGCTACAGTCATTATTCCCACAATAAGCAGGACAGGCACGGACAGGTCTGCTATCCACTCTTGAATTATGTGCATTGTGTGACCTCGAAACTCTGAAACTCTTAAAAATTGATGGAGCCGCCGGCGTAAAGCAGGTCCTGGACTGCAACGAGAACTCCTGGTTTATCAGAAGGACAGACGGTGTTGATCTGGCGGATCATATCGTTGCAGAGAGACTTGTCCAACACGGCAATGATAATCCGGTTATAGGCCGAAGACCGTTCGCTCCAAAAAGATGCAAACAGAGGCATTGTGTGAAGATAGTTTCCCGCATTGCTCGATTCTATGACGGTAATCCCCCCTCCCGATGAGGCAGAAAGAACCTGGAGGATTTCTTCAAACAAAGATTCTTCCTGAATGATAATATGAAACAGACACTTCTCGCTCCCTTCAGCCGGTTTCTGCTTTTCGAACTGAACGTGTTTTACAAGAAAATCGTATACATTATCCGGCGAATCACTTTCAATGAGAAAATCGACACTCTCTCGGTTGATCAGCAGTTTTGAAAACCCGGAAAGAATGCTGATGTGTTCATTTCGCCGGGCCTGCGGCCCGATGATAAAAACAAACACCTTTGTCGGGGCCCCGTCTAAGGAGTCGAATTCGACTCCGTTCTTAGAAGTAATAAGACCGACAACGAAGTTGTCGATATCCTCTATGGAACAGTGGGGTATGGCGATCTCTTTTCCGAAACCGGTCGTACTGATCTCTTCCCGGTCTTTTAGCTTTGTGTAGATAAAATCTTCGGAAAAATTTTTTAGTACTGTGCTCGTTTTTGCAAGGGCCGCTATTCGTCTTAAAAGCTCATCTTTGCCTTTTGCATCGGTATCTAATTCGATGCACTCTTTGTAAAGATACGGTTTAATATTCATATGTTGCCTCCCGTTTGTTTCCCTGACTACGGTTGCAGTACTATGTGCTTCTGTTCGAGCTCGATCAGGGTAGTAAGAACGTCTTCCTCTGATTTTGCCTGGAGAAATGTTGATATGATATCATTTTGTTTTACCAGCTGATTTATTCTGGAAAGAACCCGTAAATGCACGATTTCATCATTCGCACTGATGAGAAAAAAAAGCACGGTGTCCGCACCGTCTGCAGAAGCAAAATCCACTCCCTCTCTGCAGATACCGATAACCACTGCAGGGGTTACAACGAGAGCAGGGTCGGGATGCCGCAGGTGGGGAAGAGCAATTTTTTTTCCGATTGCAGTTGAAACCATCTGTTCCCGTTCGAGCAGCTTTTGAAAAAAAACTCTCTCATTTGTAATACTCTTCTCCTCGGCGAGCGGACGGACAAGGTGTGCGAGCACCGCTTCCTTTGGACCGGCGGGCACTTCGAGAAGTATCTTGTTGCAGCCGGTCAGCCTGGAAATCGGGATCGTTGAGACCGTTTTGAGAAAGTCACTCATCCCGTCGGTTTGGCTGGTGCTCATCCTTTTCATGAGCCACTTATCTATAACGGACTTCATAAACCGCCATTGACTGGCAATTTTTACCGACGGTATCTCCCCCTTCTGTGCCATACGGAGAACGGTTTTTTCGGCAAGTTTCAAATAAGAGGCGATCTCACTCAGTGTCATCAAAGTCTCTTTATTGCTTTTATTGTCCATTATAGTCCCTTAAAGTACTTTATAATACATTATAAAATCATTATAAAACATGTCAAGAGCCGGGTGAATCGGGGAGCCTTTGAATTTTACCACTGCTCGAAAAATTGATCGTAATCGTTTATTTGCAGTTCCCACGAATATCGGGAGGCCCAATGCATGAGGTCCCGACGTATTGTACGGAGTTGTGATGCTGCCCGACGAGATTCATAGCCATCATTCTCTCCTGCTTTTCCGAAAAGCTGTACCATCCTGCTGCATTTTCTGATTAGGTCTGCGGGAGAGTCATAGAGAACGCGATCATGATATTCGGCAGGAATGAGTTCCGGGTAGACGAGCCTGCGGGGAAGGAGGGGGAGACAGCCACAGTATACTGCTTCTAACACCGATATCCCGAAGTTCTCCTGTATCGCCGTGCTGATAACAATCGAGCCTTTGGTGAGAAGGCGCATGTACTCATCTTTGTTCTCGATATACCCGTATTGGAGAAGCTCGTCAGCGAACTCTTCTTTTACTTTGAGAAACGAAGCAGGTTTTTTCTTGTAACTTTCTCCTAAGAGTGCAAGTCGAAACGGAACCTGCTGTTCTTTCAGTCCGCGAAGCAGATCGAAGAACTGATCGGGGTTTTTATCGAACTCCCACCGGTGGTTCCACATAATGATGGGCGAAGTGCTTTCGTGATCTGTTTTGTCTGAAACCGGCCTGCCGGGAGATTCCCCCCGGGCGGGAAACCTACACCCCGGATAGAGAACTGACGATTTTGCCCGGATGGATTCAGCAATCCACTGAGGTCGGTATTCCGGCATACGGCTAAGAAACCGGGGGAGGGAAGAGAAAAACGCATTCTTGTGAAAGTGGCTATTAAAAACGACGCAATCGGCAGCAAGTGCAGAAGTGATATCGGTAAAACCGAAGTGATAATCCATGGATTTTCCTTCCGGGAGGGGATAGGAGAGCTGGTTCTCATGAAAGTAAAGAAGGACCGGAGGAGCTGCAGGGCCGAGGAGCGCTTTGAGGTCGGCGATACTCATAAGGTCGGTCGCTAGTATCAGATCGTATTTGGCCGGCTTTTCAATCTGTTTGTAAAAATGGAGTGCCGCGCCTCTAATCCGCCACTTCCAAAACCGCGCCGGTAGTGTAAGCAAGTCAAAGTCATGCCTGCTGTGCTCAATCAACCCCTTGGCAAAATCTTTATGAGAACCGCCGAAAAACGGCTCGAGAAAGAGTATTCGCATTACGAGACAAAGAATAGAGCAACCTGCCCATATTGGCAAGAAGCGGTGTTTCGCGTATGATGTGCCACATGAAAGGTAAAGCTGTTTTGTTCGATCTCGACGGGACCCTTGTCGATACAATAAAAGATATCGCATTGGCTATGAACACGGTACTTAAAAACCATGGATTTCCCCAGCATGAGCCGGAAGAGTATAAAATGATGGTGGGATGGGGAACACGCGAATTGGCCGTACGGGCGCTTCCCCCCGACGAGCACTCTCAGCAACTTGCCGATGAGTGTGCCGGCGAGATGATACGGCTCTACAATGAAAATCCGGTAGTGCATACCAAACCGTATCCACATATTCCCGAACTGGTGTGTGCCCTTTCCGAGAAACATATTCTCAAAGGCATTCTTACCAATAAAACCGATGAAATTGCCCATCTGGTAGTGAAAAAACTCTTCGATTATAATCAGTTCGCCATTGTCCGGGGCGCAAAACCTGATGTCCCCGCAAAACCGGACCCGGCTGCCGCACTGCATCTCGCGGAGATCATGGGATACACCCCCGGTGATATACTCTATGTCGGAGATTCTGCCGTCGATGTAGAGACCGCTAAACGGGCGGGCATGATACCGGTAGCCGTTTCGTGGGGTTTTCGCGGCTCGGATGAACTTCTCGAGCAGGGTGCTGAGATTTTGATACACGATCCCCTGGACCTGCTCTCGTATGTGTCAAATTGACCTAGGTATGCTCTGCAATTTATAAAAAGTTTCCATCTGACACACAATACAGCTCCCGTGCCTTTAGCAATCATCGTACGATAAACAAATAACTCTATATAAAATAAGTACATAAATCGATTTTGCGCTGTTGGCACAATAATTGCATGTTAATAGAAAATACGCGCCGGTTTTCAAGCGGAGGTTGATTATGATACTGAACAGTAAAATATATAGAAAAAAAAGAAGAAACGGTTTGCCGGGTATTGCCACGGCGGTCATTGTGCTCGCCGTTGTTTTTTCTGCCAACATCGCAGCATCACCAATTTTTGAAAGTGAGGAAGAGAGCACACAGCAGAGCGGACCGCGAGTACAGCGGGAGATAAAAACGGTCCAGGAGCTTCCGTCGTTTCGGGAAGTAGCCCAAGAAGTGCTCCCCGTAGTCGTTGAGGTAAATGTTGTCGAAGTAATTGAACAGAACGTACCGCGTGGGATGTCTCCTTGGGACTTCTTTTTCGGCCCGAATGAGAACGGAGAGGAACGGAAGTTTGAACGGCCGGGCCTAGGTTCCGGAGTTATTGTCCGGCAGAACGGAAATAAGGTGTATGTGCTTACAAATAATCATGTTGTCGGTAACGCAAATGAGATAAGTGTTAGGCTCTACGATGAGCGTGAGTTCGAAGCTTCGATTGTCGGAAAAGATGAGCGCACCGATCTGGCTTTAATCGAGTTTCAAACAAAGCAGGAGGTACCGATTGCCCGTCTCGGAGACTCGGAAGATCTCTACGTCGGTGACTGGGTGCTTGCAGTGGGCAACCCGTACGGGTTCGAATCTACAGTCACTGCAGGTATTGTAAGTGCGGTTGCCCGGCAAGCCGACCTGGGTACATCGGCAGCCGGTTTCACAGATTACATTCAAACCGACGCTTCGATTAATCCCGGAAACTCAGGGGGCGCATTGGCCAATCTCAACGGAGAAGTGGTCGGTATTAACACATGGATAGCTTCCCAAACCGGCGGCAGCGTGGGGATCGGCTTTGCAATCCCGATAAATATTGCAGGAAAGGCAATAAATGACTTTATCGAGAGCGGAAAGGTACAATACGGCTGGCTCGGTGTGGGTATCGATGATGTAACCGATGATCGGTATCCGGGGCTCCGTGAAGACCTGCAGCTCGGGGATGCAAACGGTTCGTTTGTCATCAATGTATATAAGGGGTCTCCGGCGGAAAAAGGCGGAATAAGACCGGGTGACTATATTGTCTCAGCAGACGGTCAAAACGTGGAAGATTCCACTTCTTTGACCAAGATTGTAGGGAATATGAAACCCGGAGAGCGGATACAGTTCGAGTTGGTCCGCTATGGAGAGAAGAAAACGGTCACTGTACGGCTCGAAGAACGTGCTTCTGAAGAAGAGATTATGTCAAACGCGAATCTGTGGCCGGGCATGGCGGTACTCAATCTCACCGATGAGATTAGGGACCAGCTCCAGGTGTCCAATTCCGTCAACGGTGTCGTTGTTGCCGGGGTGACCCCGCGTGCCGCTCCCGCTACCGCAGGTTTTAAAGTAGGTGATGTTATTACCGAAATAAACGAACAGAAAGTGACCGACGTCGGAGAGTTCTATAAGACCTTGAACCGGTCCGACGACGGTGAAGTAATGTTTAAGATTGTTCGGCAGGGAAGCATACTGCTTCTCGGGCTGATGAAATAAAAAAGAAAATAAAAATGTATAGGAGGTATAACTATGGGTAAGATCATAGGTATAGATTTAGGTACAACAAACTCGTGCGTTTCCGTTATGGATGGAAACGACCCGGTAGTAATTACAAATAGCGAAGGTCAACGCACAACCCCGTCGGTTGTTGCGTTCACCGAGAAAGAAGAGCGCTTAGTCGGTCAGCCGGCAAGGAACCAGATGATCACCAATCCTGAGAACACCGTCTCTTCGATAAAGAGATTTATGGGTCGGCGGTTTGAAGAAGTTTCCCAGGAAATTGAAATGGTACCGTATCATGTCGTAAAAGGTTCCGGCGGGGACGCGAGAATCGATGTAAAAGGAAAGCAGTACTCCCCACCCGAGATTTCGGCGGCGATTCTTCAGAAAATGAAAAAGACTGCGGATGATTATCTCGGAGAAGAGGTGACCGAGGCGGTCATTACCGTACCGGCGTATTTCAACGATTCACAGCGTCAGGCAACCAAAGATGCAGGCAAGATCGCCGGTTTAGAGGTGAAAAGAATCGTTAACGAACCGACTGCCGCGGCCCTTGCTTACGGGCTGGGAAAAAAGAACAAGGAAGAGAAAATTGCTGTGTATGACTTAGGCGGCGGTACGTTCGATATCTCCATTCTCGAACTCGGTGATAATGTGTTCGAGGTGCGTGCTACCAACGGCGATACTCATTTAGGCGGTGACAATTTCGACCAGAGAATAATCGACTGGCTTGTCGAACAGTTCAAGGGCGATTATGCGATTGATCTTTCAAAGGACAGAATGGCACTGCAGCGTCTCAAAGAAGCCGCTGAGAAGGCGAAAATCGAACTCTCCAGTGCTCAGTCCACGGATATCAATCTGCCCTTTATAACTGCAGACAACACCGGGCCGAAACATCTCAATTATACGTTACCACGGGCGAAGTTCGAGCAGTTGGCCGAGGACCTCGTCCAAAAAACAAAAGGTCCGTGTCAGAGCGCACTCAAAGATGCAGGCCTTTCGGCCGAAGACATCGATGAGGTGATTCTCGTAGGCGGTTCTACGAGAATTCCTGCAGTGCAGAACCTGGTTAAGGAATTGTTCAAGAAAGAACCGCATAAGGGGGTAAACCCGGACGAGGTAGTGGCCGTCGGTGCGGCAATTCAAGCCGGTGTGCTCGGCGGAAGTGTCAGTGATGTGCTTCTCCTCGATGTAACACCGCTTTCTTTAGGTATAGAGACATTAGGCGGGGTTTTTACGAAGCTCATTGAGAGAAATACGACGATTCCCACCCGCAAGAGTGAGATTTTCTCTACAGCGGCAGATAATCAGACATCCGTTACCGTCCATGTACTGCAGGGCGAGCGGGAAATAGCGTCGCAGAACAGGCCGCTCGGACGGTTTGAACTGGTAGGAATTCCCCCCGCACCGCGTGGTGTGCCTCAGATCGAGGTGACCTTTGATATCGATGCAAACGGTATTGTGCATGTATCGGCAAAAGACCTTGGTACCGGAAAGGAACAGAAGATCAGAATCGAAGCTTCTTCCGGACTCAACGAAGAAGAGATAAACAAAATGGTCAAAGATGCCGAGGCGCATGCCGAAGAGGACAAGGCAGCCAAGGAACGGGTAGAAGTGCTCAACCAGGCTGATACCCTTGTCTACACCACCGAAAAAACGGTTCAGGAGGCCGGCGATAAAATCTCAGCCGACGATAGAAGCAAGGTGGAAAGTGCAAAAACGGAACTCAAAGATGCTATGGAGAAAGGTGAAACGGCTGATATTAAGGCCAAGATGGAAGCTCTCCAGCACGCATCGCACGCCGTCGCCGAGACCCTGTACAACCAGCAGCCGGGCGGACAGCAGTCCGGCGGACAACAGGCCGGCAGTGACGGTACCGCAGAACAGGACGAAGATGTTGAAAATGTCGACTACGAAGTAGTCAACGAAAACAAATAATACTAGCTCCTAAGGATTTTCGGGCAGCGGAAAGTGTAAGCAAAGTTTGCAGCGTATTACCTTGCTTATACGGCACGCTGCCCTTTTTTATTTGCCACAATTTTCTATTTACTTTATGGTATAAGGAAGGAGCCGTTATGGATAAAAAGCACATTGAGAAAAGGGCCAAAGAGTACATCGCACGAGAGAAAAACGAAGAGTTCCGCTCGTCGGTCGAGAAACTGCTCGATAAAAACGACTGGGAAGAACTGAGTGACAGGTTTTACAAAGACATAAGCTTCGGTACCGGAGGAATCCGGGGAAAAATCGCAGGCGGGTATAACCGCATCAATCCATTTATTATCTCACGGGCTACTCAGGGGCTGGCCAATTATATCGGAAAAACGACCGATCAAGATGCTGCTTCCGTGGTCATCGCCTACGATTCCAGACGGTATTCAGAGGTGTTCGCAGAGCAGGCAGCATTAGTCCTTTGCGCAAACGGAATAAAGGTGCATCTGTTTACATCACTGCGGACAACTCCCGAACTCTCCTTTGCAGTACGGAAACTTGGGGCCACTGCAGGGATCGTTCTCACCGCCAGCCATAATCCTCCGGAATACAACGGCTATAAAGTGTATTGGTCGGATGGGGGCCAGATCGTACCCCCGCATGATACCGGGATTATCGAGGAGGTACATAACGTTACCGATGAAATTCTGCTCATTTCTCGGGACGAAGCGGTGAATGCCGGGCTGCTGCGCTATATCGACCAAGAGATCGATGGACCGTACATCGAAATGGTAAAAAACCACGCGCTGAGGCCCACTCTTATAAAAGAGCAGGGGAAAAATCTAAAAGTTGTTTTTACCCCGCTCCACGGTACAGGAGCAATGCCTGTGGAACGGGTGCTTTCAGATATGGGTATAGATGTGATCCCTGTCCCTGAGCAGAGGGAACCTAACGGAGAGTTCCCCACGGTGGAGTATCCAAATCCGGAGGAAACCTCTGCTATGGAGATGGCCATAAAGCTTGGAGAAAAAGTAGGGGCGGATCTGGTAATGGGCACTGATCCTGACGGAGACAGGCTCGGTATTGCAGTACCCGATACAGACGGGTTTACACTGGTAAACGGGAATCAGCTCGGAGTGCTGCTGGCAGATTATATCTTCTCCTCGCTCAAAGAGGTCGGCTCCCTCCCTGATAATCCGGTCCTGGTAAAAACTATTGTTACTACGGAACTGCAGAGATTGATTGCCGAACACTACGGTGCGAAGGTGTACAATACGTTGACCGGATTTAAATACATTGCTGAGAAAATACGGCAGTTTGAGAAAACCGGCGAACAGTATGTTTTCGGCGGTGAAGAGAGCTATGGGTTTCTTGTCGGAACGGAAGTACGGGACAAGGATGCAGTAGGTGCTGCAGCTATGACGGCGGAGATGGCACTGTACAATGTTTCGAGAAATATGAGTGTTTTGGACCACCTCGCATCTCTTTACGAGAAGTTCGGTTATTTCAAAGAGATTCTCGTTTCCAAAAAACTGGAGGGACAGGAAGGGAGTGAAAAGATCGGCTCGATCATGTCGCAGTTACGAGAGAGTCCTCTAAAAGAACTGGGCGGCAGCAATGTCGTGCTGATAAAGGATTATAAAATCGGCACGACGACATATATCTCCACCGGGGAGAGTGAACCGATTGATTTGCCGAAGTCGAACGTTCTCCAATTCGGTACCGAAGATGATACACTGTTTTCCGTAAGACCTTCGGGGACCGAACCGAAAATAAAGTTCTATGCCTCGGCACGGAGCAGGCCTGGAACAGCTCTTGGTGAGGCTGAAAAAGAGGTCGACCGGAAGCTCTCCCGCATAGAGGAGCAAATAACCGAACTCATGAGTTGATTTACGCTTCCGTGAAGCGTTTTGCCTTTGCTGCCTCGATTTCGCCGAGATACGCCCGGATATGCGGTTCATCCTGCAGGTTTCTGTCCAATTCATCCTGGAGGCTTTGCACAAACCGTTCTTCCATATTGTAGAGCTCCCCATCGAGTTCTCCGGACCAGATAAATCGAATAAGTTCTTTTTTTTTATTTTTGAAATTGAGCAGCTGTTCCGCTAAAAGTGACGCACAATACCAGCGCACATCGTCGAGTTCGAGATTGTACTCTTCGAGCATTTTCCAGACAGACAAATGGAAGCCTCCTTTTTGTGTCGGCATGTGTGGGCACACAATACAATCGGCCCGCGTACCTTACTATATCAAGGTTGACACCACCGGGGCAAACGGGTAGCGTACAGCATGGCACAGATAGCTGAAATCGGCGTGCCGGTGGCCAAAGTATTTGCAGCCATGATAGCCGGATTTCTTATTTTTCGGATACAGCCGGTCCGGCAGACGGTACGGCCGCTTCTTTTTGTTACACTCAACATTCTCTTTCCCATCCACCTCATCTACAAATTCTCGGATGGCTGGGGACAAGCAGTAGAAGCGGGCTGGCAATGGATGGCGGTCTTTTTTTTTGCTTCCCTCCTGATGATGGGAATCCAGCTTGTCGCAGGTGTTCTCCTCGTAAAAAAAACTAATCTTCTCCAAACAAATTACGAGCGAGAGATAATAACGTTCTTTTGGGTCCACAACGCCGGATACATCCCCATACCGATTCTCACCGCCTTAGCACCAAAGGGACTGATGGTTTTTATGTTTTTTTATTTCTTTGCATTCAATATCGTATTCTGGTCGGCAGCAGCTTCCTACATATCCCCGGGAGAGGGAAAGAGGTTTCGATTCAAACTCAATATGCCTTTAATCGGCCTTATTGTAGGGTTTTTTCTCGCAGTTACAGGGCTTTTTTCGTATATCCCCACCGTTATTCGGACATCGATGCAGTTCATCGCCGACTATTCGATCTATGTGATACTTTTCTTAGTCGGTTCCATTGTCGGGACTATCCCCATGCGCTACCTGAAAATACACCGGGTGTTTCGGCGATTCATTGGTATCAAGATGATCATCTACCCTGTAATTGTGCTCGGGTTGACACTGCTGCTGCCCTTAGGAGGGTTGTCACGCGATATGGCCGCAGGTATTAAACTTGCTCTCGTTATTGAAGCTGCGGTGCCTCCCGCAACGAATATTCTCATTACGACGAAAGCGTACGGTAGTGAAGAGCAGGTCCGTTTTGTGGGAAGCGGTATCATGGCAACGTATCTCGCTGCTCTCGTCACTCTCCCGGTGTTTATCCTGCTTATTATGCTGTGGAGATAGCGGTGATGACCGTGGTACGGATAAGATGGTAACAATTACAGGACAGCTCGAAAAAATCATTTTTCGAAATGAGGAAAACAACTATACCGTTGCAGTGGTAAAACCGGAGAGTGAACTCGATGCTGTTACAGCAACCGGGACTCTGTATTCTCCTCAGCCCGGGCAGGTGCTGGAAATGGAAGGGGAGTGGAAGGACCATCCGCGGTTCGGCACACAATTTCAGATACTCCGATACCGCATTGCCGTCCCCGCTACCGAGGAGGGGATCAGACGATATCTCGGTTCCGGCATGATTCCCAATATCGGAGAAAAAATGGCCGACCGGATAGTCGATGTATTCGGGACGCAAGCACTCGATATCATAGAACAGCAAACCGAACGGTTGTCCGAGGTGGAGGGCATCGGGAAAAAGAGGATCAAGACCATCAAGGACGCCTATGAAAAACAGAAGGACATCAGAGAGGTGATGCTGTTTCTTCAGGAACATCATGTTTCCACCCACCACAGCGTAAAAATCTTCAATACGTACGGGAAAAAGGCAATTCAGATGGTACAGGCAAACCCGTACCGGTTAGCTGATGATATATTCGGGGTCGGTTTCAAGACTGCAGACCGGATTGCAGAACAGCTCGGCTTTGATAAGCAATCGCTGCAGCGGGCTGAAGCGGGTACGCTCTACCTCCTGCGCACATGTATCGAGCAGGGACACATCTGCTTTCCGGAGAAACAACTCGGTGTAAAATGCACGGAAGAGATGGACATCGATGATGAGCTCTTCCGTGCTGCTCGAAACAGGCTTATCGAAAAAAATCAAATTATTGCCGACACATCGACTGAAGCTGAAACCATGCTCTATACCAGGGAGATGTTTCAGTATGAAACCGGCATTACGGAAGAGTTGTACCGGCTTACTGAGAAAACCGCTAAAATCGGTGCCTGCGATAATGAGGGCAGTGAAAAAGAAGCGGAACGTAAGAAAAAGCTAAAAGCTGTGATAAACAGGATTACCGAAAGAGAAAATCTCAAACCGAGTAAAAACCAGTTTCAGGCGGTATACAACAGCGTTGCCTCTAAACTATCTGTTCTCACGGGAGGTCCCGGCACCGGAAAGACAACCATAACCAGGATGGTTATTCTTTTAGCTGAGCATCTCGGATGGAGTTATGTGTTGTGCGCACCGACCGGCAGGGCGGCGAAACGTCTGTCGGAGTCAACCGGAAGAGAAGCAAAAACCATACACCGTCTTTTGGAGTATGATCCGAAAAAAGCAAATTTTAAGCGAAATAAAACCGATCGACTTAAAACCGATCTGATTATTATCGACGAGGCATCTATGGTTGATGTCATTCTCGGGTATCATCTTCTATCGGCTCTCTGCAGTCGCGCCCGTGTTTTGTTTATCGGCGATACGTTTCAACTGCCTTCTATTGGCCCCGGAGAGTTTCTCCATTCCGTAATCGAAAGTAGAACACTTCGGGTAGTCGAACTCAGTGACATATTCCGTCAGGCAGCACAGAGTATGATCACAGTCAATGCACACCGTATTAAAACGGGAGAAATCCCCTCTACCGGCAAGGATGATGAGCTTACCGACTTTTACTTTATAAACCAGAGCGATTCGGAGAAAATGGCCGAGATGATCGGAGTATTAGCGGGAAAACGGATCCCGAAACGGTTCGGTTTCCATCCGATAAAAGACATCCAGGTGCTTACTCCCATGCATAAAGGTGCTGTCGGGACCCGGCGTCTCAATACGCTTCTTCAAGAAATTCTCAACAGTGAAGGCGAACAACTCGATTGCGGTGTGAGAACGTTTCGTTTAGGTGATAAAGTGATGCAGATACGGAACAACTACGAAAAAGAGGTGTTTAACGGGGATATCGGGACCGTACTAACGCTCGATAAAGAAAAAAAGGAGATCGCAGTCGGGTTTGACGATCGTATCGTAAGCTACGAAGCCTATGAAAGTGATGAGCTTCTCCCCGCTTATGCAATTTCAATTCATAAAGCCCAAGGGTCGGAGTATCCCGCAGTGATCATTCCGCTTGCTACTGAACACTATATTCTCTTACAACGAAATCTGCTCTACACCGCAGTTACCCGGGGGAAACAGCTGGTCGTGCTCATCGGATCTCCGAAAGCACTTTCCATCGCACTGAAACGGGAAAACCGAGGCAGGCGGTACACGCTTCTCGATAAACGTCTTAAAAAGAGGTTTGACAGTCAGCACCGGTTTCAGTAAGGTTGTTCATTATGAAAGTAGTGATCGTAGGGGCGGGAAGGGTCGGGTTTCAGGTTGCCAAACAGCTTACCGAAGAGAACCAGGATGTCGTACTGTTCGAACGGGACCCTGAAAGCGCCCGGTACGCTTCCGGAAACCTTGACTGTTTGGTTATAAATGATGACGGGACGAGTCTCCGTGTACTGCGCAAAGCAAATATAGACAATGCCGATTTTTTTATCGGTCTTACCGATTCCGACGAAAAGAACATGATTGCATGCGGCCTCGTCTCCAGCTCATTTACCATACCTTACAAGATAGCGAGAGTGCGAAATGTTGATTATTCTCCGACCGGTCTCCTGGAAAAATCATTTTTAGGGATCGATTTTATCGTCAATCCTGAGATAGAGGCGGCTAAAGCAATTGTAAATACGATCGAACACGGAGCACTCAGTGATATTATGCTTTTTGAAAAGGTCGATCTGCAGATGCGGAACATATCGGTTGCTGAGAATCCTCGTTTTATCGATCGTACAATTGAAGAAATCCGGGAAAGTTTAGGGCTCAATTTTTTAGTTGCCGTCATTATGAGGGAGAACGGGTTTATTATCCCGTCCGGAAACACCGTTATTCGGGAAAACGATAATCTTTATGTGGTAGGTTCTAAAGAGAACCTCGAAAAACTGTTTCTCACCATGGGCAAGGAAAAACAGAAACTCAATAAAATTGTGATCGTAGGCGGAGGGACTATCGGGTCGTATGTGGCGAGAAGTCTCCTTGCAAAAGAACCTACATCAGAGGCAGTAGTGAGCAAGATTACCACCGTCTTCTCGAGGATGAAGAAAAAGAAAAATGTCTACATTATCGACCGGGATTATGAGAAATGTAAAAATCTCTCCGAACAGGTCCCGGAAGCGTTGGTTCTCAACGCCGACATCTCCGATGAAGATGTTTTTGACGAGGAACTTCTCAACACCGACCTGCTCATCTCTACAACCGAGAACCAAGAGCTGAACATCGTAACAGCCATCTACGCAAAATATATCGGAGTCAAACGGACAATTTCCTTAGTCAACAACGTCAATTACATCAATGTAGCATCCAATTTGGGAATCGATGTGCCGATCAGCCTCAAGACCAATCTGGTCAAAACGATAACAAAATTTATCCGAAAAACAAATATAAAAAATGTGTACTCGATTTCGGGCGGCAAGATTGAAGTGCTGGAAGTGTATGTCGATGATTCCTGCCGTGTGCTCGGAAAAAAACTCAAAGAGGTAAAACTGCCCCGGCAATCCCTTATCATTTCGGTTACCCGCGGGGAAGAGAATTTTGTCCCGGACGGCGAGTTCGTTTTCAGCAACGGAGACTACGTCATACTGATAGTCAAAAAAGAGTATATCCAGACTATTGAAAACCTCTTTGCAGGATCATTATGAATCTACGCCATGTTCTTAGGGTCGTATCAGTCCTTCTTCTTATTATTTCCGGATTCATGGGTTTGCCCATTCTCGTTGCCGTTATCTACAATGAGTACGAGTTATTGGTAAGCTTTTTCATTCCCATCGGATTGATGGTCCTCTTTTTTATTATTATGAAACTGCTTACACGCAACATGGAGCGGACCGATGTTTCCACTAAAGAGGGGTTTCTCCTGGTGAGTCTGAGTTGGGTTCTCTCCTCTCTGTTCGGGGCCCTCCCCTTTGTTATCTCCGGATATATCCCCCGTTTTACAGATGCGTTTTTCGAGACAATGTCCGGATTTACAACTACCGGCGCATCGATTCTAACCACTATTGAGGTGTTGCCGCATGCACTTCTCTTCTGGCGCTCTTTGACCCACTGGCTCGGAGGTATGGGGATTGTTGTGCTTACCGTGGCCATCTTTCCCCTTTTAGGATTCGGTGCTTTTCAGCTGTTGAAGGCCGAAGCACCGGGCCCGACTATGGACAAGATTACCCCGAAGATCAAAGAAACTGCAATGATTCTCTGGGTTATCTATTTGACCCTTACGATTGCAGAAACGATACTGCTTCTCTTTGGTGGAATGGACCTCTTTGAAGCGCTCACTCATACGTTCGGAACTCTTGCTACCGGTGGGTTTTCCCCGAAAAACGGCAGTATCGGACATTACGGCTCGCCTTACATTCATGTTGTCATTACGGTTTTTATGCTCTGTGCGGGAATCAACTTTATTCTCTATTTCAAACTCATTACAGGGCAACTCGAAGATATTTTCCGAAATACCGAAGTGAAGTATTACCTTTCAATTTTTGCAGCAGCGACTCTTATTATCGCATTCAATCTCCACGGAGAGGTGTACCGGAGCTTTGGGGAAAGTCTTCGGTTTGCCGGTTTTCAAGCGGCCTCTATTCTTACCACTACCGGGTATGCGACTGCCGATTACGATATGTGGCCGCACCTTGCCAAAACGGTACTGTTTCTGTTGATGTTTGTAGGGGGCTGCTCCGGTTCTACAGGGGGTGGTATAAAAGTTGTGCGGGTGGTGACCCTGTTCAAACAGGGATTTTCAGAGATGAAGTATCTCGTCCATCCAAAGGGTATATTCAGCATTCATATATCCGGGGAGAAGGTAAAAAAGAACATCGTCTATTCGATTTACGGCTTTCTTGTTCTCTACTTTTTAATGCTGTTTTTGATCATGTTCGTGGTGAGTACGGGCGGGTATGATTTGGTCACCTCTTTTTCTACTTCTCTCGTTACTGTGGGCAATATCGGTCCCGGATTCGGAAAGATCGGTCCGACACTCAATTATGCTTCCTATCCGGTTTACATAAAATGGTTCTTGAGTTTTGCAATGATGGTGGGCCGACTCGAAGTATATACGGTTTTAGTGGTATTAACGCCGAGGTTCTGGAAGCGATAAGTAGTAGTGTGAACCGTGAAATAAAAAGGTATTGCAAAAATTTCTAATTTCATTATTATGTTTCATATAGGGTATATACTACCTGAATGTTAGTCTTTGAAAAGTCCAGCTGAAAGGTTGCGTTTTACGTGAATAAGTTATGGAGCATCTGCTCCTTTCTTCTGTTTTTCCCCTTCTTTCTTCTATCCGCTCAGGAAGATTTCTTTTCGACGAGAATCGGAGTTCTCAACCCTGTCAACACTACTGAAGACGAACGTCTCGATGTGTTGAGTGAAACTATGGCCGACACAATTTCTCTTTCACTCAAACTGATGGAAGCGTATACGGTCATCGATCTCGAGGCGGAAAAAACAATTCCTGATTTTGAGGACCTCTACACCATAGCGAGGATAAACAGGGTAGATAAAATAATTTTTGGCGAGACTGCGCAAACCGAAGACGGAATAATTACTTTCACCATGTCCATATACGACATCATCGATGATACGATTGTAACGACCAATGTAGAACGGGCGGAAAAGATGCTCGGGACTTTTGAGGCTGCAGATAAAGCGGTTGCGGGTGTATTAGAAACAGTAAGTGCCCAATACATCGCTTTCGGCGCGTTAACACTGAAAAACCGAGGGGCCCCGGGTATTTTTGAGGTGTTTATTGACGGAATATCGGTTGACCGGAATCCTGAATCGGTGCCGAATGTTCTCGAGGGTGAACGTACGGTTTCAATTAGACAGAACAGGCCCTTCGGAGACTATACCGTTTACGAAGAGACAATGCGGGTAAAGGAGAACAAAAGCAAGGCGGTCGTTTTTTCTATTCCCGGTCTAACGGAAGAAGAGACAACAAGCTTCAAGGCACTCGAGCAGGGACTGATCGTCTCCTGGAATTGGGATAACCGACAGGTCGAACGGCTTTTTTATACTGCCAATCTGCTTTTCGGGGATGCAGAGGCAAGTAGAGAACTGCTCGAAACGGGAGAAACCGTCCGGAGATGGAAAGCTGCTTATGAGGCCGGAGAAACACCTGAGGATTTAGCTGCAGCTATTGCTCACGCTGATAGGGAACGGGGTAAGAAAATAGCGAAAAAGACTGCTTCTCCCGCATTAGGGTATATTACCGGATTAGCAGGAACACTGTTTATGGCAGGGGGCGGGCTTACCCATCTAGTAGGAGTTGAGGCGCTCTCGAGAAGTATGTACGCTTGGGATGATTATTATTCGGCGGGGGACAATTTTGACGAGTTGTACGGAACGTATCAAGAGGAGAGCGATCTTGCCCGGATTATGACACTCTCTTCCTACGGGGCGTGGGGTTTGGGCGCAACATCGTTAGCACTTTCTACGTTTCTTTTCCCCGATGAAGGGCTGGAGCTTTCTATTGCGGGGCAGATGGGTATAAACATTTCGTTGGCTTTGGCTGCTGCAGGAGGGTTTTTTGTACACACGTCGAACCGGGTTTTGTTCGACAGCCGCCGAAACTGGCTCGACTACTACGCGGCAGGAGAAGCGAGCGCATCTGATCTGTACTCCGACTATGAAAATGCGATGCTGCGGTATACGATATTCAAGATCGCCGGTTACGCTTTGTGGGGAGCTGCCGCTGTCGCTATTCCGGTTTCCCTTATTCTTCCCGGAAAGCGGGAACCGGTATATTCAACCCTTTTTGATAAAATTTTGGTATCGGCCGGATTGGCCATGATAACAGGCGGCAATTTCTGTCTCTCGTTTGCGCAGAACTTCCGGGTCCAATCGGATAGGGCCTGGGAGGACTACAGTACAGGCGGAAATAATCTGGACGAGCTCTACGGTCTTTATGAAGAGCCGTATGACAATTATGTGTTAACGACTATTTTAAGTTATTCGCTCTGGGGTGCGGGTGGTGCGGCAATCCTTGCCGCGACCCTGATCCCGTTCGAAAATTTAGGCGGGGGAGTACGGAAAGGTACTGTCGATAACGGTACTAAACCTGATCTCATGATATATCCCATTGTAGACGGTATCCGTACCGGAGCGGGGGTGTATGTTCGATTTTAATGGAGGATGTGTTATGAAAAGAGTAGGATTGTTTGCTCTTTTACTGATAGCGGTAGGTGGTTTTGCTATGGTCACTACCGCCTGCGATGTGTTTCTCAACCCGCAGAACGGCAGGGAAAACCCCAATGATCCGGACAGCCCGGTACCTGCTCCCGACGGGGTCTACGCGGAATACGTCGAAGCGGAAGAAATGGTCAAAATTTACTTCGACCTTCCCGAGGACAAGAAGAACACCAAAGGGTTTGTTACCATCCGCAAGACCGGCTCCGCTCCTACCAGCATACATGATGGAAAAGAAGTATCCAGGGACAAGTGGGGTGATGTCGAGGAGGCCGGCTATATCGGTGATACCGGATACAAAGAAGGAAAGCTCAACTACTACGGGGTGTGGGCCTACGGCGAGGATGACTATGCCGAACACTATACGGGCCCTGTCTCCGGGTCTGCCGGCGTTCCCACTGAAATTGTGCTCGAAGCCGTTGCAGACGGATATATTGATAATACGGATACAGCTTTTTTTACCGAAGATTTGCTACGAATAAACTATCTTGGTGGTCCTATGGAAGTTACTGAACTTTCAATGGTCAAATTCGATGTTTCATCGATTCTGGGATTTCGTGTAGCGTATCTGAATTTATATTGTTATGATGTACCTTCTTCCGGCTGGCTAGAAATTCATAGAATTATTCAAAATTGGTCTGAAGAAAGCCCTCCCGATTCATTTGCTACCGTCAATTCGTATTCTTTTTACAGCATGGAAGGGGGTTTTAGTGACTCGGAGGTAACCGGGGCAGGCTGGGTCGATTTTGATGTAACTACTATCGTCGAGGATTGGGTGCTTACCGGAAATACTAATTATGGTTTACTCATAAGACCGGATGATGGGGCTGCACTGGACATAGAAGTTCTTTTTAATGCAAAAGAATCGGAATCAAATATCCCCGAATTAGTTATCTACGGCTGGGAGTAGTCTCCCCCGTTTATTTTGATACCCTCTGTCCGCCGTCCACCTGAGCTCGATCACACCTCCGCTACGATCCGGGCGGGGAGGGCTTCTACGCCGGGGAGCCGTATTGGGAAACAGTAGACCCGGAAATCGGCGTCCGTCGGGAGGCGGTCCAAATTCCGCAGGTTCTCGATTGCGTACATTTCGTTGTCTGCTAACAGCCGGTCGTAGGTCCCGTGGTTTTTCCCTAATCCAAGACCGAGTGCATCAATTCCTGCCATGGTAATTTTTCGTTCGATTAAAAACTCGATTACGTCGCCGGAGAGTTCCGGGTGGTGGAAGTAGGTCTCGGTTTCAGCGTATTTGTCCCAACCGGTGCGGAAGAAAACGAAATCGCCTTCAGCTGTTTTTTCTATTCCTAAACAGTCGTCTAGGCTGATGACTGCCCCGGCACCGTGTGCGGCAGCAGTTACGTCTATCAATCTTCCTCTGCCGAAAAAACGCTCCGGCGGTAATTCGACCTTACCGTCCATGATGTCGATGTGCGTGCCGATGTGCACCGGCGTTGTTACTAGAGACATCGTATAGGTCCCCTCTTCTTCGTGCGAGAAGGTCTCCCGGTGTACATCGAGCGGTGGAGAACCTTTGCGGAAAATCATTCCCGGTTTCATCGGCATGGTCAGATCTATAAGCACAGATACACTCTTTTTTTTTACTTCACCGGAAAGAGAACTAAATCAACCGGCCCTCCGGTAATGCGGGGATGGTAGTGATAATCACTGCTGATATACGAGTTCCAGTTTACATCGAGGCTTGCCGCGGTGTAGGCGTAACTCTCCGTCGCTGTGATATACCCGTCTCCGTTTATATCCGCACGGTCGGAAGATCGTAAAAAGTAATAGGTGAAAAGCCCCTGTTCGATGGAGTACAGTTCCACACTGTATTCCTGTTCACCGGAAGCTGCTATAACGATTGCATCTTCATAAGAGAGATCGGCATAATCGTCTCTGAGCGAGTTGTTGAAATAGATAGTGACCGCCTTGGAAAATATCCTCTCTTCGTTTTCATTGATACTTTTAAGATAATTTGGAGGGATCCCGTCGATATCGGTTGTGTTATTGATAAAACCGCCCGAATTGCAGGCATCGATGATAATAATTTTCTTATTGGTATCGAGTTTGGAGATCAGTTTTGCCAATTTCTCCTCATTTACAGCGGTTTCCGCCCAGGAATCGTAATCTTCACTCTGTAGAGAGCCGGAGAGAAGGATCCATTCATTATCACTGTCCCCGCTCGGCGGTTCGGTTTCCGAAGGTTCGGCAAAAGAACCGTAAAAATCGTAATGCCTCCCGCCGTGTCCGGAAAAATAAAAGAGGAACGTATCATCACCATCTATCTTTTCGGCAAGTGCCTCTATGTCCGATTGCAGGTTTTCTAAGGTAGCACCGCTGTTTGTGCGGACCGTTACGTTGTATCCCCGGTCTTCGAACAAGGTCCCCATCGCTTCTGCATCATCATCGGTAAACATCAGTTCGGTAATAATATCGTATTCGGCAACCCCGTAAAAGAGGGCGTACTGGTCCCCTTCCATCTGCGGAGTACTATCACAACTTAAAAGTGTCGCAAACACTATAATTATTACAAGAAAAGTAAAAAAAGGTTTCATTGCACGTTATACTATACACCCAATTATTACAAATATAAAGGACGAAAGAGAAATGTTATTCCTAATCCAGCCGACATCGAGAACTCGGTATCCGTTCGGAATTGGAACCGCACGGGTGTCGATAGCCGCACCGTTATCTGCTGTTTTTCTGAAAAAACGATATCGAAAAAAGGCTCACCGAACACCGCTAAATAGAAAAATTGAATTCTGGTAAAAAGGTAGTGGGCATAATGGAGCTCAGGCCCGACGGAGAGCCCGAGATAGAAGGAGTTTTCGCCCCCATGCAGAGGCAGTCGGCCCTGGAGGTCGGTCCGTACGAGCAAATCCTGAAAACCGCGAAAGGCAAATCCGCCTGCAGCGTCGGAGCTCTGCACAAAGAACATCCCCACAGTAGTGTTTACAGCTGCATAATCACCGATAGCAAAAAGGAAACCGGTTTGCACTGTTTCGGCCGGCTGTACTTTGCAATCGAGACCCGATTTATCTGTTACATAGAGGGAAAAGCCTGTGCGGGTGTGCCAATGAAATACCTCGTTTTCACTAAAAACCGGCAGAGAAGAAATGACAAAAAAGAACAAACATGCTATAAAAGGACGGGACATAATCTAAGAGATGCATTAATTCCTAAATAAATCAAGTGTATGAAGAACCATCTTGGTCGAACAGTACTGTTACTAATCACACTTTTTGTACTCTCTGCTCTTACCGGCTCTTGTTCGAAGGAGACTGAAAAACGGAAAATAACGTTTCCTTCGACCAACATTCTCACCGTTCAAACCAGTTGGGGTGTGGTCACCTCTACGTACCTCAGACTACGGGAGAAGCCCTCGACCGATGCAAATGCAGTGACCACGTTGTGGCGGGGAAACATCCTGGAAATCCTCTCTAAGACCAATAAACCGGAGAAGCTCGAAGGGGAGGAAGATTATTGGTATCAGATAAATTATGAAGGACTAAACGGCTGGGTCTTTGGCGCGTATTTAGAGGTCTTCCGGTCCCGAAAAATGGCGGAAGAAGCAGCCGGAGAGCTTTAGGCGTGTCCTTTTCTTTTGATACAGTGCTGATCTATGCTCTTCCCCCCGTTGCCGGTGCTGCAATCGGGTATATCACCAACGCGATTGCAATAAAAATGCTTTTCCGCCCGCTTACGGAAAAACGGTTTTTCGGTATCCGCATACCGTTGACACCCGGAATCATCCCCAAACAGCGCGGAAATCTTGCCGACAGTATTGCAACTATGGTCTCCGCGCATCTTTTAACAGACGAAGCGGTGCGAAAACAGATTAATTCTGCTGATTTTCAAACTAGTTTGTACAACTCGGTATCATCTTTTACGGATGCCTTGTTGACCAGGGAAACCACCACACTTTTCTCGGAGGTCAAACAGCTTACCGAAACCCCGCTTCCTGCCGTCACGGCGCTTCCCCAAAAACCGGAGCTGCGGGAGACGGTCTCTCTTCTCTATCAGGGATTCATTCGATCACCCGGGTTTACGACCTTTATTCGAAGACTTATCCATCGAATGATGGATTACCTGTTCGCCTCTACAGTCTCGGACCTCGTTACAAAATTTAAAGGGACGAAAGAGATACTCTACGGAATAACGGGAGTACTTACATCGGAAAAAGCGCATGAAACAGTCCAGCTCTGGATCGATCGGTTTATATCGGAGAGACTGGAAAGCGAAGCCTCAATAAAAGAGCTGCTTCCGGTTGATCTTGGGAATACTGCTTCTACCCTGATGGACTCGATGTATCCGTTTCTCCATGAGGCGGTCACAGACCGGCTTAGAAAACCTGCCATTAAAAAAGAGCTCGAGACTCGGGGGAAAGTCCTTCTACGAGATATAATCGAAAAACTTACACCCATGCAGCGACTTTTCGTCTCCGCGGCACGGTACGATCAAACCCTCGATGCAAAAATGCCTGCAATTATCGATGATCTGATTAAACGGTTTGAAGAGACGAAGAATAATGAGGAGCTTCGCAGTACCGTCGTTGCTGCCGTCGGTGCTGCCCTCTCCCAATACGAAGAAATGAGTCTAACCGGTGTTCGGGATGATGTTAAAAAGCACGTTGCACATGCTCTACATAGTGCAGTAAAAACAGGCTTGAACAGGCTGGGGTCTAAGAGAGTGCGGGAGAAATTGGCAACCCTTCTTTGGGAAAGGATTGAAAACCACAGCAGCATGACGATCGGCACAATTTTTAAGGAATACTTTCACCTCGAAAAAGACCAGGCGGTAGATTTTTTAACCGAGCGGGCTACGGAGTGGTTGGGCCGAAGCGGGAATGAATTGGGGTCTACGCTACGAGTACTTCTTACAGAGGTGCTCGAGCGGTGCGGACAGCGATCGGTCGGCGAATTGTTCGGTATTGACTCTCAGATAAAGGAAACTCTCGATTCGTTTATAACCTCCCGTGTTTTACGGCTTCTAGACAGAAAAGTCCCGGAGATTATACACAGTTTCAACGTTCACGCACTCGTTGTAGAGAAAATCAATAGTTTGGATATGCTTAATGTTGAAAAATTGCTCCTCATGGTGATCGAGAAACACCTGAAATGGATCAATGTCTTCGGTGCGATCTTAGGTGCTCTTATCGGAGCTACCCAAGTTGTTATTAACCGATTATTGTAATACAATACTGTTGGCATTATGAATGATTTTACTATTTTACTAGCGGAGACCAACCCCGAAGATGTACTGTTTTTTAAAAAAACCCTGGAAGAAAACTCTTTTGATGTTGTTACTGCAGGGAGTGAAGAGGAATGCTACTCTCACAGTGACTATTATGATGTTGGAATCTATATACTGGAGTCGATCTTTCCGGATACGGAACCGCTCGGTCTTTGCCGCAAGCTGCGGAAACGAACCTATAATCAACCGGTACAGATCATTGTCGTCTCAGCTAAAAGCAGAGAGACAAACATTACAACGGTTGTCGAGGCGGGGGGAGATGATTTTATTGCAAAACCGGCTGAACCGGAAGAGTTTGTCTCCCGGGTGGAAGCAGCGGGTATTCGGCTGCAGAAACAGATAAGCCTCCACCGGGAGAGAGAGTTTTATAAGCATGCAGTCAAGCAGGAAGAGGAACTCTCCTCGAGGATCCTCAATCAGAACCTCTATTTGAAACGTGCCTACCAGGACATGATCAATGTAAACCGCGAGCTCGAAAAAACCAACAGTGAACTGGAGAAAATTGCTAAATATGATTATCTGTCGGGATTACTCAGTAGGATGAATCTTTTTGCGGTCCTCGACATGGAAATCGACCGGACAATTCGGACAAAGTCTCCGCTTTCAGGAATCATGATGGACATCGATAATTTTAAACTGATCAACGACAATTACGGCCATCAGGTTGGCGATGAAGTAATTAAAGATATCGGACGGAAATTGATGGGTGAGCTGCGTAAATATGATCATGCCGGACGGTATGGAGGCGAAGAGTTCTTCATTGTTCTTCCGAACACCGATATAGAACAGGCACTTGCTATGGGAGAACGCATGCGCACAGAACTGGAAAAAGATACACTTCGATTCAACGATTACGAAATACAAATCACAGCGTCATTGGGAATTGCCCAATTTCGGGAAGGGGAGACGAGAGAATCCTGGATCAATCGTGCCGACAGGGCCATGTATTTAGCGAAAGAGAAAGGAAGAAACAGAGTTATATCCGATTAACCGGGGAGGACCCGACACGCTTGCGGAGGGACGGTAAGCAGATACGCTTTATCCCGCTCCAATTCATGGTGAGAAATAAAGTGGACCCACATCTGTTCATCTTCACTCTCGGTATTTCCTGAAAGCGGTGCGGCCCCGAGAAAATGGGCCCCATGGTATTCGATCTGGGCAGGAACAACTTCAAATGTGTTGTACTCTTGGTGGAGGTGCTCCGGGCCCGGGCGGATAGTGCACGATTCGGGCCTGAAAAAAAGATAGTGCTCTTTTTGCTGCCGTTCCTTACCAGAAGGGACCACAGTGTCTACCCGAAACGCTCCTACCTGTGTGGTAATTGTATGGTCCCCTGTAATCCGGCAGGGAATGATGTTGGAGGCTCCTAAGAATCGTGCTGTGAACATATCGTCCGGATAGCGGTAGAGCTCCTGCGGAGTACCGGTCTGGATAATCGAGCCTTCATTCATAATTGCGATGCGGTCGGAGAGGGCCAGTGCTTCTCCCTGATCGTGGGTCACGTAAATCGTCGGCAGGTTGGTATACTGCTGGACTTCTCTTATCTCCCTTCTTAGTCTGGTTCTCAAGTTCGCATCGAGGGCGCTCAACGGCTCATCGAGCAGGAGAAGGTCCGGTCTTGGAGCTAAAGCCCGGGCTAAGGCGGTCCGCTGCTGTTCCCCTCCGGAAAGTTCTCCCGTATTCCGCTTGGAAAAACCGGTCAAATGGACAAGGTCGAGATTTGAACGGACAGCGGATTCGATCTCTTCTTTTGACCACCGTTTCATTTTTGGGCCGTAGGCAACATTTCCGTGTACGTTCATATGAGGAAAGAGGGCATAGTCCTGGAAGACAAAACCGATATTTCGTTTCTCAGGCGGGGCATCAGTGATATCACGATTATCGAGTGTAATCGAACCGGTTTTCGCAGCGATAAACCCTGCGATAAGCCGTAAGGTTGTAGTTTTCCCGCATCCGGACGGTCCTATCAGGGTGAAAAACTCACCCTTCGAGACGGAAAAATCAACAGAAAGAACAAAATCGCCAAGCTGTACCGTAGCATCAATTGAAAAAATCATACGCCTCCGTTTCTGTTCCCAAGACCTTCAATAACCAAAAAGGCGGTAATACAGACAGTCATCAAAATCGAACCCAGTGCGCATGCGCCGGAAAAGTTGTATGCAGAGATCAGCCGGTACATGGTTATGGGTATGGTAGCAATATTTCGTGGAGCTAAGAGGAGCGTTGCGTTTATCTCACCAACCGAAATAGCAAAGGCAAAGGCGGCACCGGTAATAATTCCGGCTTTGATGAGAGGCAGTTCAATCGTTCTGAACAGTCTCCATCCGTTAGCTCCGAGACTTCTCGATGCTTCCAGTAACGAACGGTCGATTTTGCCGTATACCGAATCAACGGAGCGTATGACGAAAGGATACGAAATGATACAATGGGCGAAAATTATCAAAAGCCATGAACCGGATTCGATTCCGCTTACGTGAACGGCACGAATGTAGCCTAAGCCGAGCATGATCGAAGAGATACCCATGGGAAGCATCACCAAGGTCTCACCAAAACGACGTTTGAACAAGGTCGTTCTCTGGGAGATAAAAGAGAAGAAAACTCCTAACGGTACAGCCGTTACTGTGGTCACGGTTGCAAGCCACACAGTATTGATAACTGCCCGCAATGATTCCTGGGCAAAAAGACCGGTCCCGTCTCCTCCTCCGCTGAAGATGGACCGGTACCAGTGCAGGGAGAGCGTCGGCGCCCCCGACCAGCCCGATTTCTTGAGAAACGAATAGCCGATCACGGTGGAGAGGGGCAGTATAATAAGAATAAAAATCATGGCAGTGTAGGCCCACAGAAACGATTTGTTCCATCTGCGACGGATCGAGCCTAAGGGCCGAAGGAACAGCCCTTCACTCCGGCGGTCTTGTTTTTCCTGGAAAGCAGTTTTTGACTGCAGCTTTAAATAGCTGAACAGAAAGGTGACAGAGATGACCAGCTGGATAACCGCTAATGCGCTCGCCTGGGAAAAATCGAGAGAGAACTTTGCAAGTCTAAAAATTTCTACTTCCATTGTTGTGTACTGAGGCCCCCCACCGAGTACCAGAATAACTGCAAAACTCAAGAAACAAAACAGAAAGACAAGAATGCCGCCTGAAAGAATTCCCGGAAGTATTTGGGGAAAAGTGATGGTAAAAAAAAGCCGAACTCCCTTCCCACCCAAGCTTTTTGCAGCAGCCACGGTGTGTTCGGATACGTTTTGCCATACTCCGGAAATGATACGGAGGAAAATCGGAAAATTGTAAAACCCATGGGCAAGAATTATTGCTTTAAGGCTATAGAGGATTTTTAGAGGCGGTTCGTTCAGGTCAAAGATCGCCATAATGGTCCTGTTTATTAAACCGTTGTTTCCAAAGAGAAGCACAAAACCGAGAACTACCAGTATCGAAGGGAGGACAAACGGTACAGTGGTCACAGCGTTGATTGTTCTTTTTCCCGGAAATCGGTAATGACTCATAAGATATGCACCGGGAAGAGCAAGCCCGAGGGAAAAAAGGGTACTCAAAACCGCTTGAAAAATAGTAAAACCGATAATTCTTCTGTAGTAGGGAGATCGAAAGAGAGAAGAAAAATTGGTCAGGGTAACGCGGCCTTTTTCACCGGTAAACCCTTCTATCAGGACGGAGGAGAGAGGAAAATAGAAAAAAAGGACGAGAAAAAGAAGAGGGAGACTTAAAAGCAAGGCCTCCCTCATTTTGCTACTTGCCAACGATTTCCACCCAGTGCCGGATCCAGGTTTCATATTCACGGTCGATCCTCGATGAATCGATCATAAAACTGTTATCGGGCTTTAAGGCGTATTCAAACGAATCGGGGAGGGAAACATCAGGATTAACGGGAAACATCCAATTCGTAAGGGGCAGCACCGACTGTGCTTCGGTATCCAGCATATACTCGATAAACTGTTCTGCAGCCCGGCGGTTTTCCGTGCCTTTTATTATGCCCATCCCTTCAATCTGCATATAATGCCCGTCTTTAAACCGGGCTGCTTTGTATCGTGCGGAATCTTCATATTCGACATGATACGCGGGACTGGTGGTATAACTCAATACCAGGGGAGCTTCTCCGTTTGCAAACAGTCCGTATCCGGCATCCCACCCTTCAGTAACAGTGAGCAGGCTTGGTTTCAGCCTGCGCCAATAGTCGGTATACTGTTCACCGTATCTGTGTATGGTCCAAAGGAGAAATCCCAGCCCGGGGCTGGAAGTGCGGGGGTCCATCAAAATCAGTTTGTTTTCATACCGTTTAGCGGTAAGTTCTTCCAGTGATACAGGCGGATTTTCAATCTTTTTGGAATCGTAGATGATCGAGAAAAATCCGTAATCGTAGGGAACAAGGTGATAACTCTCATCGAAATGAAAACGGGTGGGGACCATGTCTATGTTCTCCGGTTTGTACGGCTCGAATACTTCCGCCTCGAGGGCTTTTGCCAGCATATTGTTGTCGACCCCGATAATCACATCGGCCCTCGGATTATCAGCTTCCAACATCACCCGGCTCAATACCTGTTCGGCGTCCCCCGCAGACTGAATGGTGAGTTCAATCTCCGTTTCTTCTTCAAACCCTTCGGTGATTTTCCCCGCAGGTCCCCATTCCGCCACAAAAGAATCATACGCGTAAACGAGCAGCTGCCGTTTACCGGAAGAATCTATTTCACTGCTGCCGGCGGAAAAGAGAAGCGGCATGATAAGAACTGCCAGACCTGCGGTCAAAACTAATCTCTTAAAGCCGGCAGAGATGAGTAGCGCACCTCTGTACGTAACACATGTGCGTTTACTGAATTTGTACATAACGCCTCCTTAAACTCGAGAAGCGGCTTCCCATAAAAAGTCCGGATTTTTAGACAAGCCGTTGATTGTTTCTGTGGGGAATGGATGTGTCTCGCTCCCTTTCGCTGGTATTATCCAGATCAGGTTCCACGGGTATAATCTCAGGCCCTGCAGTACAGGACCACCCCACGACATGTATACTGTATAGCGAATGGTGGGAAAGGTCAAGGAACCAATTACGCCCTCATTAGTCGGTCTTGAGTCGGTATCCGACGCCCCGGACGGTTTGGATGTATTTCCCCTGCTCGCCGAGTTTTTTTCTAAGCCCTAAAATCTGCACATCGACCGAGCGTTCCGTAACGGGGTAATCTTCTCCTTTTACAGCACCGATAATCTGATTCCGAGAAAACACCCATCCGGGGTTATGAGCTAAGAACACGAGAATGGCGAACTCGGTCGCCGAGAGAGAGACCTGCCGGTTTGCACAAAGCACCTGGTGTTTAGAGATATCGATTGTGATCTCTTTTACGGTGATGGCATGATGGTTTTTAACATTACTTCGGTTTTTGTTTCTTCTCAGCACACTTCTTATACGGGCAATCAGTACTTTCGGAGAAAACGGTTTGGCCAGGTAATCATCGGCACCGATTTCGAGACCGGTAATAATATCGGAATCTTCACCTTTCGCAGTGACCATAAGGACAGGGATCTCTTTTGTGCGGGCATCCTGCTTTAACTGTTTGCACACTTCGAGCCCATCTACTCCGGGAAGCATGAGATCGAGCAGGATGAGGTCCGGGTGTATATCATAAACCTTCTGCAGCGCCTCTTCACCGGTCAAAGCGCGAGCTGTCTCGTACCCTTCCTTTTCGAGGTTATAGGTAAGCAGTTCGAGAATGTCGTGTTCATCTTCTACTACCAGAATCTTTTCGTGAGCCATGTTTTCCCCTACCATTCTTCATATACAATGCTGATCTTTTTTCACTTTGATTAGTTTTTTGTTAGTTTTGTGTTAAAATAGTGACTCGCTGAAGAAGCGACTTGCTTCTTTCGAAAACCAGTTATAAAGTGCCTCAATACGGTTCGAGAAGCTGTCAGTCTTCGATTTTTCTATACCAAATAGAGAGATAGCCATTTTCACTCCGCAGTTACCGTAAAATATAATGTGATCACGAAAGGGGGTAATAACAAGATGAATCTGCATGTGCTCGGGCCCGATTAAAGGTAGTATACCATACCACATCGTTTTTAAATTCGTAATTGAGAGGTTGATAAAAGGATTGGCGTATCGGTAGACAAGGCTGGAAAAGTTTTTCCCAAAGGTCAGGTCATGCTGAAAAATCGTCATGGTATCATAGGAGGGGATGCTATCCACCAATGGATCTTCGACCTTTTCAGGATTTTCAACGCTCTTTACAGGATAAAACTGTTTAAAAAATGTCCGCATTCGGCTACGAGAAGCTGAATAATATTCGATACCTTCAAGAGAGCTTACGTTTCTCAGCAAATTATACAAACCGAGCATAAACTGCTCCCCGTCGTCTTCGTATTCCGCGGATGAAGGAATACGAAGCAGATATACTGATTCGACTCCCATATTCGGTTCAATGGTGCGGATCGTATCGGTGATTTCCTCTGCAATCGGCATCTCGGGCATGTACAGGTCAATCTGCTGTTCATCGTAGTAGAAACGGGTAAGTTTTTTATTGACAATGAGTTCTTCTTTATCTAAATCGGTAAGTGATGGGATAAGAGAGGACAGACGGTCTACAGTTATATAGATACTATCCGGAAAACAAATCGCAGGCAGTGAAGAAAAAAGAATAATGGTCAGTACAATTGCATATCTTAATTTGCTCATGGTAAGGTAACTGTAAAATCTAACTAGGTTAAAATCAAGTGCCGAATGAATAGAGCTATTGTATTTACCGGCGGAGGAACAGCAGGTCATGTCTTTCCCGGTCTCACCGTCATCCGATCCGTGCAGCAACACTGGAGTGGAGATATCGTGTGGATCGGCTCGGTCTCCGGGATGGAGAGGCGGATCGTTACTGCTGCCGGGGTACGCTACATCGGGATCCCCTCAGGGAAGCTCCGCAGGTATTTTTCGATACGGAATTGTATTGATATTGTCAAAATTTCAGCCGGATGTATTGCAGCATGGTTTCTTTTACGGAGGCTGAAGGCTGTGGCGGTTTTTTCAAAAGGAGGATATGTTACGGTCCCTGTAATTCTCGCTGCGCGATTGCAGAAACTGTATGCCGCCACGCATGAATCTGATTTTGATCCGGGGCTCGCTACAAAAATCAATGCCCGCTCGGTCTCACACATCTTTATCTCGTTCCCGCAAACAAAACAATTTTTCTCGCAGAACCTACGCCGAAAAGTACTTGTAAGCGGAAATCCGGTCCGAAAGGAGATTATCGAAGGGAGAGCGGAACGGGCGAATAAAATGTTTGCCGTCCCCCCCGGTAAACCGCTTCTTTTTATCATGGGAGGAAGCCAGGGCGCCCGTCAAATCAACCGCCTTATCGAAGAGATTATCGAAGAGCTTACCAAGCGGTACATAATTATCCACCAAATGGGTCATCTCGATTACACCCCGTCCCGGCTTCCTTGTTATCGAACGTTCGATTTTATAGGTGATGAGCTTCCGGACATTCTTGCCAGGGCGGATTTGATTATAAGCAGAGCAGGGGCAAACAGTTTGTGGGAGTACGGAGTTCTTAAAAAACCGGCTGTATTAATACCGCTTTCAGGCCCCGCCTCCCGTGGAGACCAGGTCCGTAATGCCGAGGCTTTCAGCAGCCGGGGTGCTGCCGTTGTTTTAACCGGCAATGAGGTAAATGCAGCGTCTCTACTCGAAACGGTCGTAACGCTCATGGAAGATGAACGGCGGAGAGTCCGGATGGGAGAAGCTGCAGAGGGGTTGTGTAACCGGAATGCCGGTGAAATTATCGCAGAGACTCTCCTTTCGAATATCAGGGGTTAGTATTTTGATAAAAAGTACTATTGTATTGAATTACCATCCCCACGGTTTGCACCACTGAGAAAGGGTTACATCGATGGACCTAGCGGCCTTGGACATCATTTTTTTGGTCATTCTCCTTATCGCGACATTCCGGTGCGTTATTAAAGGTTTTGTCTCAGAAGCCATGTCGCTTGCAGCATTGATTTTGGGTATAGGAGGTGCGGTGCTGTTCTCCGGGGCAGGGGCCCAGTTTCTCGATAAGCAATTCGGTCAATCCGGATGGAACCAGGTCATTTCCTTTTTGGCCATTTTTTTAGTATTGTATATAGTAGTGAAGGCATTTGAGGGTGGGATGAAGCGGTTATTAGAAAGGCTCAATCTTGGGAGTTTAGATCGTGCTCTCGGCTTTTTCTTAGGATTTGCCGAGGGGTTTATTTTCATCTCTGTGGTCATTATCATCCTGCGGGTGCAGCCTTTTTTCGATACGAGTGGGCTTTTAGAGGGCAGTATTATTGCAGGGATTGTTATTAATATTATTCCATATGGGTTGGAACTAATTGAAACGAAAGTGTAGGGAGTATGTTCGAAAATATTATCGGCCAGAGCGGTGTCGTAGCCCATTTAACTGAAGAGCTCAATAAACA
>CAZQKT010000024.1:9693-33651 GCA_964594055.1 uncultured Spirochaetales bacterium | reverse complement strand
ACAGTCACCCAGTGTCACAGCGTCCACTCCTCTCTCTTGTCGCCGCTGATTTCCGTTATCCGACCGGCGACGGTTATTCTACGATAATCGCTTCGACGGGACAGTCTTCCGCAGCCTCTTTTACGTCGTCCTCGAGATTGGCAGGGACGTCGGATTTGATAACATGAGCGGTATCATCCCCCATTTCGAAAACATCGGAGACGCTGTCCGTGCAGAGCCCGCAGCCGGTACAAAGATCTTGATCTATTGATACTTTCATTTTGCTCCTCCTCTAGAGTCTTTATTTTTTCCGAAATGCTTCCAGATATGAATCAGCGTAGATCGATTTATCCATAAACAGTTCCGCAGTCAAAATCGCATCTACCATTTCCTTGTCCGTGACATCCAGAATTACTGCATCCAGACCCATTGCTATCAGCATAACGACGAAAGTCCGGTTTATCAATTTCTTATGCTTTGTCCCATTAGAAATATTACTAAGACCGCAGACGATATGGCAAGGGGGATCTGAAAAAAGTTTGAATTGAGCGGTAGCATTGAGGATCTCTTTTGCCTGCTCCTGCATATACTTCAAAGGCATGACAATCGGGTCGATAAACAGCTGGTCCGGACGCATTTCATATTCCATCATTTTGGCCACTATTTTCCCGGCATTTTCCACCCGCTTGTCGGAGCTTTTGGGGCTCCCTTCTTCGTCCATAACCAAACCGATGATAGAGGCGTCATGTTTGACGACGAGCGGAAACAGTTCGTCCATTTTCTCATCTACTGCCGTTACCGAGTTTATAAGAGGCGGTTTATTACAAGCGGGAATTGCCTCTCTGAGCATGGACGGCCTATTATTGTCGATGGAAATAGGTAGGTCTGCCCCTTCCTGGGTCATCTCGATCATCCACACCAGATCGTCGATTTTATTGGAGGCGGTACCCAAGTTCACATCGAGGTACGTTGCCCCGGCATCCGCCTGTTTTTTTGCCCACTCTTTTATCACATCACCATCCCGGTTTACGATAGCTTCCTTTATGTCTTTGAATCCGGCGTTAATCCTTTCACCAATAAAAATCATTTTTCACTCCTTTTTGTCATTATTTTCTCAGTCCCTCTAACGTTGCCCTGGTTATTTTCATTGCTTCCGGATGGGCCATTATGAGTATGTCGGAACCGGCCTGAAGATACACACTTGCGCATGTTGCCTCCCACATCGGGCCCCGCTTTTCAAGTTTTCCCCATCCGGGAAGAATGTCCTCATCAACGGTTGCTTCTTTAATCCGCCACACCTCTCCTCCGACATCGCAGATTTGCGGCATATTCATCAAGTTGTCACCTTTGAGTCCGGCACCGCGGGCGCGCTCGAGAATGGTATATACGTAGTCGAATCCATATCCGAGGGCCGCGGTGGTTTGAAACATCACCACATCTTTGAGATCGAATCCGCCGTCCTGCAGCAGTATATTGACCTGTTTCCCGATGTTGATATCGACCGGGGCCTCAGAGATGATTTTATGCTTGTCCGCCTTGCAGATGGCGAGTACGGTCATGTAGTTTGTCTCTTTCGCAGAACCAATAAGACAGTTCTCCCCTTTTGCAGCTTGGGAGCATTCCGGAAGCACTGCATTGTCTTTCTCGTCATCACCGCAGCCCCAGATGATAAGGGGGACGTCGACTGCCTTGAGCACATCTTCTACAACTTTCGCACAATTCTCGGGCGATGCGTCATTTCCTGCCGGGTCTGCCCCGACCATACGGAGGCTGATGAGATCGACACCGAACTCTTCAACACTCTTTTGGGCCCATTCTGCAGGATTATTCACTTCGGAGCCGATGTCGTTTTTGAGAAGGTCCGGCCAGTCCGGAGGAGTGTCCGCGACATAACCCGCTATTACCGGCGGGTGTGGAATCTCTCCTTCAAAGGTGAGAAACGGTAACGTTGTCTGACCGCCTACGGTGACTGTTTTCCCCCTGGTACCTCCTTCCTCTTTGGTTGCCCCAATGGTTACTTCGTTTATTTTTGCCGTCCATTTTTCTTTTACATCAGGAATTGCCATTGTTTCCTCCTATTCGCTCTAAGATTTTTTCTATGTGATGGATAATCGGAGAGTCGGTCAAACTCAGTACCGGCTCGCCCTGATAAATTGTCTCTTCCAATTGTTCATCAAACGGAAGATCGGTCAAAATTTCAGTTTGAAAAGACTCGAGGCGGCCATGCATTTTTTGGAGCCGCTTCTCGTCGATCATATTGGTAATGATAAAACGATTTTTAATTCTGCTTTGAAGGTCATCAGTTATCTGGAGAATACTTTTTGCAGAGCTCAAACTCAGAGGATTGTCACTGACGATTATGAGCAGTGCGTCTATATTTTGCGTTGTACGTCTGCTCAAATGTTCCAATCCCGCTTCATTGTCCATAACCACCCAGTTGTAGGAAGGAGCAAGATCATCGGAAAACTTCTTTATGATGTTGTTCAGAGAACAGTAGCATCCCGGACCTTCACCCCTTCCCATGGTAATAAGATCGAACCCTTTCTCCTCTTCAATGAGTTCGTGCAGTCCCGCATTTACATAACTGGTCTTATCCATTCCCGCGGGAAAGTTTTTGATCTCCTTTAATACTTCTTCCCGTAAGTCCCCGATTGTCTGCCGCGGGGTCACCCCCAAGAGACTTCCCAAATTCGAATCGGGGTCTGCATCGACGGCCAGTATGGGGGTTTCTTTGCGCGCTACCAGACGGCTGATAAGGAGAGCTGCTACAGTTGATTTACCGGTACCGCCTTTTCCGGCCACGGCGATGCTTCGTTTTTTCATGTATAACTCCTGAATAGTTCGATATCGGTGTGCGGCAGAAACAGCGCTTTTTGAAACTCTTCTACATAATCATTAGCGCCCATGAGATCGTAGTACGTGGTCATCTCCATTATTTTCTCTACTGTGTAGAGTTCCTCCTTGTACAGAGCGACCAGTTTTGATCCCTTGATCGAGGTATTGCCTACATACGATATCTTTTCCTTATTTATACTGGGGATAAGACCGATATTTATTGCATTTTCAACATTGATATAATTGCCGAAAGCGCCCGCTATGTAGAAGTGCGTAATCTCTTCAAAAGCGAGATCGACCCGTTCTAGAATGATTTTAATAGCTGCAAAGATTGCAGCTTTCGCGTAGATGATGTTCTCGATGTCGGATTCAGTTATATAAATTTGCTGTTTGGTTTGACTCTCCGTTTCTTCTGCGAGCACATACCGTTTGAGCCCCTTTACTTCCCGGACCCGGTCAGACACTCCGTCGATAAAGACACCTGAACGGTTTATGATCTCTTCATTCAGCAACACGCTTATAAGATCGATTATCCCAGATCCGCAAATTCCCCGGGGAAGGGTGTCGCCTATGATACTGTATTTGATTTCTCCGTTTTCAGGGTACACCTTCTCGATGGCCCCTTTTTCGGCGCGCATACCGCACGCTTCACTTGCTACTTCGAGGGCGGGGCCGACCGAAGCAGAGGTGCCGATAAGCCATTCACGGTTTCCTACGATTATCTCTCCGTTCGTCCCGATATCTACGAGGAGACAGATTTCATCGGATTCATGTATACCGGTGGCAAGGACACCGGCAGTGATATCACTTCCGGCCCAGCCGCCTATCCCGGGCAGGGAATAGAGCAGCCCGCGCGGGTTGATCTTGATACCGATTTCCGCGGCCCGCAGGGGTGGGGGGGCCAATGAGGCTGCTACGTATGGGCTTCTGCGGATGTTTTCCGGCGGAAGGCCCAAGAGAAAATGGCTTATTGCCGTATTACCCGAGCAGACGACGGCGGTGATGTCTTTGAGATTAATGTCATTTGTCTCTGCAAGCTGTCCGATAAGCCCATTGATATCTTCTACCAGTACCCGCTGCAGCTCTTCGATCCCCTTTCGTTCTGCAGCCATTATTCGGCCGGTTACTTCCCGTCCGAATACCCCTTGAGAGTTGAAACACGCTTCCGCGTCAACTGTGGCCCCTGTTATGGCCTCGACTAAATGCATTACGATAGTGGTTGTGCCGATATCTACAACTGTAATGTAGTTTGCAGCTTCAGTATTCCCTCCTTCGAGATACATCACTTCAGCAACATCCCGACGCATCCCCACGGTTGCCGTCACTTTATAGTCGTTTTCGCGGAGAAGGCGGGGGATCTGCTGGATGATTTTGAGCCCCATCTGCATTGACGTGACATCGAGCTTCTTTTTGATTGCACTGCAGACACGCTGATGGTCTGCATCATTATTAGCAAGGGACGGGGTACTCAGTTCTAAATAGGTCTTTGTTACTAATGGGTCCGGTTTGACACCTTCTCGGACAAAAACGAGCCTTTGGAAGTCTTCAAACCGTCGGGCATCTTCTTTTCCTTCGACCTTTGCCTTGGCCATTGTCTCCGGCGGTATTTCCACGAGGAGATCGCTGTCGACGAAGGTAAGACAGGCAAGGACGTATCCCGCTTTGATCTCTTCTCTGGTAAGTTTGCCGGAAACCGAGCCGGACACCTCTCCCTCTTTGACGATCATCCGGCAGCGGCCGCAGATACCGTCACCTCCGCAGAGGTTGTCGATACTGATTTCGGCCGCTGTTGCCGCATCGAGCAATGTCGCGCCCTGGGCGATTTTTACTGTAATATCATGAGGGCGGAAGGTAACGGAGCACTCGGCCATATTGTTTTTTACTTCCTTTTTTTTTACTTCCAATCATTGGTGAGAAACGCGGGTATCTCCCGTGCGTTCTCAGGTCCAATAATTACTTCTTTCCAGTCCGAGGTGTCTTCTATTTCCGCGCGGAAAATAGGCAGCAGCCCCGGTATAATCAGTTTGCTGTGTTTTACTTTTTCTTTTACTCCCTGCGCGTCAATTGCTTTTACTACTTTCTCGGCAGAGATTTTATCACCGGCATAGGCATTGAGCACACCAAGCCCCTCTGTATCTACAACACAAATGTAGGTGGGGACTTTACTCCGCTCAACTTCTCCTGCAACACTAAAGTAGGTGAGAGAGAAGTTGGTGGTAAATAGAACAGGGGCGTTCTCGTTTACCTCGCCGATTTCGTACAGTTTCGCTTCTACCGTGTTCGGTACCTGCGGATCTGTGTACACATCCTGGACCGTTACCATGATGGGAAGCAGTTCCCACGGTTCACACCCGTTTATCATGATGATACTACCGTACTTTGCAGCGAATATACCGCCTAACACCGTCTCTTGTTCCGGTGAATCGGCCTTTACTTCGACGATCGCCGGATACCCGAACTCTTTGTACCGCTGTTTGAGAGCTGCACGTCGGGCAATGGTAAGGTTGCGAACGACCTCCCCTGCATTACCTACTTCACCGGTAAAGGCGAGCATCAGCTCTTCAGCCCCTTTCCCTTTTGCCTTGGATGTAAGCTCACTCAACTCTTCGAGCGATTCTCCCATAACTGCTAAGGGGATTTTTTTCTCCGCAGCGATCCCCGCAAAATCATCGATGTTGGAGGCATTCGCGGTGTAGATAAGCGGTTTTTGGTCCGCGACAGCTTCTACTGCCTGTTTCATCTTATCGGCAGTTGTTCCTACCAGTACCAGTGGTACCGAGCATTTTTCAGCGACGAGTTTCGCTCGTGCCGATGGGTCCGAGGCGTTTTCGATATCCACTGCTGCTAAGGCTGCTTTCAGTTCAGCTCCGACACGTTCGAATTTACTGCCGTTTATTTTTTCTACCAGTTTTGAAACATCGTCATCGGAAAGTGCCCCGTCGATCTTGACAGCAATTCCTGCGGTCCGATGGAATTTCTCCTCGTGGCGGAACATCACCGTCTCTTGCCCATACTCGACTTGGTTTCCTTCCGGACCGATTTTGATAAGTTTCATCGGGGGTGCGGAAGCTTCAGAAAGCGCTTCGGTCGCGTCGTCGGAGATGTGGGGACAGTCCGATAGCGAGCGCTGTTTTGCTGCGACCTGCATCGCAAATGCCATGCAGGTGGGCAGTCCGCAGTCTTTACAGTTTGTTTTCGGCAGATTTTTATAAATCTGCATTCCAGTAAGTGCCATATGTTACCCTCCAGCTAAAAAATTAAAATAGCGGTTCCATTTCCAGTACGGGATGTCCTTTTGCCTCGAGGACTTCGAGCAATTTTTCCGGATCATCCGCTTCTTCTTCGGTCACAATTTTATCAAACAGGTCCGGCATTCCCAATTTTTCCAGGGCCGGTTTCATTCTGTCTGCAACCTCGTCTTTGAGCTGTTTCGACATCCACACAATCCGCTGCTGTCCTCCCTCCGCGGAGATGAACTTCGGACTGCTGATATACAGTTTGCCGATTCCGGTAAATCCCGGCGTCTGCACCCCGCCGCCGATCTGTCCGGCGAGCGTGGAGAAGGTCATCCCGATCGGCGTCATGCCGGTAAAATCCCGGTCTACGATCATAATGCCGTTTGCCTCAGGGACCACCGCTGCGATACATTCAAAACAGCCGCAAGAGGTCATCGGTTCTTCCATAATAGAGTATGCGTTGAATATTTTCAAATTGCCGTTTGATTTTACTTCGATATAGGCGTTAATATTTTTCCAGGAGCCCTTGACCGGATCGAGGGTCTCCCCCTTCTTCACCGGTTCATTCGGGCCGTGGGGGTCGATTTGGTGCGAGGCTTTACAGTCGAGCCAGGTGTATGCACCGCAGAGGCCTAAGCGCTGCGGAGTGACAATACAGACATGATCGGGGGCGTAGGACTGACAAAGCGTGCAAGAGTAAAACGTGTCCACATCTTCATCAGTCATGTTTCCGATTTTATCATCCCGCTCGGTGTATGTCTCTTTTGCCGTCTCCTGCAGTTCGGCTGCTTTTTCCTTATCGGTGTACAGTTTTATCTGGACCCGGTCTACGATGCTCGAGAACTCTTCGTGCATTTTTGCAAGGAGGATTTCGCCGAAGTCTTTTATCTTGAATCCCTTGGATTGGGCATCTTTGCTGATCCTCACCCACACGATGGAACGCTGTCCCATATGGAATATCCCGTTTGCACAGGAGATGAACTCATGGATCCGTCGTTCGAGTACACTCTCGAAATCTTTTTGGAAGTTACGCCCCGCAACCTGGACATTTATACCCAAGGGGTATGCCTCGCCTTCGGTCATATCATCGATTTCCGGACCAATCACTTCGATCTTTCCGTCTTCGACTTCATCCATCGGTTTCATCTGGAGGAGTTCAAAGCCGTCGGTGTACTTCCCGCCGAACTGGACATACATATCTTCTTTGCGGACCCGCTCTCCTTCGAATCCGGCCCCATAGGGTACGGGAATCGGTATTTTCTCGATTTTAATGGTCAATCCGCGAAGCTCGATGGCCCTGCTTATGATTTCATCCATTTTTACACCGGAGATCACATGTTCGTACGTACAAATTCCGGTGGGAAGAATTTGGGGGATGTTCACATCTGCTATGACCGGGAACCCGAAGTTTATGGCCCCCGCGGCAGTTGCATATTTCTCATCGGTTATAAGCTGTTCTTTGTCTACGCCGGAGTCTGCCCCTAAGGCCATGACGAACGCGTAGACGCGGTCCTTGTTGTAGAGGAGGATTTCCCGTGCCGCTTTGAGGTCCCCCGGTTCGATTCCGCCGAACGTCATCGCAGATCGGGCGGCGAAGTTGAGTGCATGGATTGCAGCTGTAATGTCCTTTCCGTAGGGAACAACGTAGGTGTCCCAGTTCATCTCGACCCGCTCTTCCTGAAGCTGCTCTGCGATAGAAACTCCGTCGGTATTACCTGCAATAAAAACAAGAATACTCCGCTCCTGAAGTCCGCGAATGAGCTTCACCGCTTCTTCGTTGGTTTCGGTCTTCCCGACAATAGCTGCAAAACCGGGCATCCTGCCGTCTACCAGTTTTATCCCCTGCAGCCGCAGTATGTTGTCCCCGGTAAAACCGAGCCACGGTTCCTGGATATGTCCGTCACCGTCTATATATTTAAGAGATTCGATGATCTCCTCACTTAGGAGCGTAGAAACTCCCGAATTAAGGGTTTCTCCTAAGTAGGGGAGCCACAGTTTATCTTCCGGCAATCGGCCTAACAGTTGTTTTGCCTCTTGCAGAGATTCTTCTAAATCTCCGAGCTTTTCAACTTTTTGGCCGAGAAAAAGAAGAATAATCGGCAAATTATACGCTGTGTTGGGGTAAGCTACCGGTGCGTCTTTCCCTTTCTCTTCGATTACTTTTTGAAGAGCTTCTTCCGCTTGCTTGTACATCTGGTGAGCTCCCCGGATTGCTGCTGTTGCAATTATCTTTGACATCTTTTAACTCCTTTCTGTTGAACTATTTGACTATTTTCAATGTTGGTTTTGGTTCTTCCTGAACAACTCCCCGCCGTTTGCCTGCAACGAGGGCAAGAGAAGCTGCGGAGTGTTTACGCCTGCACTCCGGACAGAGGCGGGCCCGTTTTTTAAACTCTTCCCAATCTATGCCTGTGTTTTTCATGGTAGCATTTCCCACCGGTTCGGTTACCATCTGTTTACCGCACTCTTCGCAGTGAAGAAGTTTGACTTTCGATTTAAACGGTGATATTTCCGCCTCACCGGTATCGTGGTGGATCCGTATCCGGATTGTTCCCACCGGACAGACGACCGCACACGCTCCGCAAGCGATGCAGCTCTCGGAGGCGAGCCGGAACGGGGTCGTTACAAACCGGTCGACTCCTCTCCCTGCAAATCCGATTGCAGAACAGCCGATTACCTCCTCGCAGACATTCACGCACAAGCCGCAGAGGATGCAGTTACGCTGACTCTCGGTCACCGTCGGATACTGGGTCCCGCGAACTTCCATCCGCTGCGCAAGCAGTTTCAGCTCTTCGCTTTCCGGTGAACGGGCCAAAAGCAGTTCAAGAATCCCCTTTCGTGCTTTCACGGCCCGGGGACTATCAACGTGTACTTCTATATCCCCCCGTATCGGATAATTACAGGCGGTAACCAGCTTGGAACGGTTTTTATCCTGTACGAGTTCTACCATACAGATCCTGCACGCAGCAGTCGGGGTAAGGGTCTGATTGTGACAAAGTGTTGGTATCCATATTCCCGCACGCCGTGCTGCTTCTAATATCGTGGTATCGTTTTTTACTTTTATTTTCTTTCCGTCAATTGTTATAGTATGCACTATTCACTCCTTATCACGGTATCACACCCGAATCACCGCACCGAACGGGCATTTTTCCAGGCAGGTACCGCAGCGAGTACAGGTTTCCTGATGGATAACGTGCGCTTCTTTCTTTTCTCCGGTAATCGCATCAACGGGACAATTTTTTAGACAAATGCCGCAGCCTTTACACGCTTCAGCATCGATCTCGTAGATGAACATCCCTTTACATTCCCGCGCCGTACAGTGCTTGTTCTTGATATGGTCTTCGTATTCATTTCGGAAATATGTTATCGTCGAGATGACCGGATTGGCTGCGGTTGTGCCTAATGCACAGAGAGCCGTATCCGAGAGCAGTTCTGCCAATTGCTCCAGTTTTTCGATATCGCCTTCTTCTCCTTCGCCGCCGGTAATCCGCTCTAAAATATGGAGCATTTGGGCGATCCCCTCTCTGCACGGCGTACACTTTCCGCATGACTCATCTTTGAGGAACCCGAGAAAGTATTTTGCAACATTTGCCATGCAGGTGTCTTCGTCCATGACGATCATCCCGCCGGACCCCATCATGGAGCCGAGTTTGGTAAGCTCGTCGAAATCTACCGGGGCATCCATATACTGAGCAGGGATGCACCCTCCGGAGGGTCCTCCTGTCTGGACAGCTTTGAACTTTTTCCCGCCCTTTACGCCGCCGCCGATCTCTTCGATGATCTGTCGAAGGGTCATCCCCATGGGTACTTCGACCAAACCGGTATTGACCACTTTCCCGACCAGGCTGAACACCTTGGTCCCTTTTGAGTTTTCCGTTCCGATCGAGGCGAACCATTTCCCGCCGTTGGTGACAATAGCAGGGATGTTGGACCAGGTCTCAACATTGTTCAAAACGGTCGGGCTGTTATGGAGACCGCTTTCAACAGTGTGAACATACTTAGACCGTGGTTCTCCCATCCGGCCCTCCAACGAGGCGATGAGTGCGGTGGACTCACCGCAGACGAAGGCACCCCCGCCCCGGTTGATCCTGATATCGAATGAAAACGGGCTGCCTAAGATATCGGCACCGAGCAGTCCGTATTCACGGGCTTGTTCGATGGCCCCGGTCAAATGTTTGACGGCCAGGGGATACTCGTTTCGAACATAGATATATCCCTGTTTTGCCCCAATGGCATACCCGCCGATAATGAGCCCTTCCAGGACTAAGTGAGGATTCCCCTCCATGATGGAGCGGTCCATGAAAGCACCGGGGTCACCCTCATCTCCGTTGCAGATAACGTATTTTATCTCGCCTTCCGCTTCCCTGCAGGAACGCCATTTGCGGGCAGTGGGAAAACCCCCGCCTCCCCGGCCGCGGAGTCCGGCTGTATCAATTTCATCGATGATTGCGTTAGGTTCCATCTCGAAAAGTACTTTCGCTAGGGCTGAATAGCCGCCTGCCCTGATATAGTCTTCGATATTCTTAGGGTTTATTCTTCCGTTTTCGGCAAGCACAATCCGGCGCTGGACATTGTAAAAAGGTATCTTCCCCTCGGTAACGGCGCGCTCTCCGGTAGCAGGGTCTTCGTAGAGGAGCCGGTCGATGAGTTTATCTCCCAACACTGTTTCCCGCCAGATTTCACTTACATCAGGCTCTTCCACGCCCTGGTAAAGAATGTTACCCGGCTCGATTGCGACGATGGGGCCCCGTTCGCAGAACCCGTGGCAGCCGACACATTTTGCTTCTGCTTTGACTTTTACCCCGTCGCCGTTACCGCCGGTCCGCGTGTGTTCGGCAGCCTCCAGAAATTTTTCGTATATTTTAAAGGAGCCTTTTGCAGCACAACCGGTCCCGATACAGACCCGTACCGATTTGGCCGTAGGTCCGGGTTCTTTTTTCAGTTTCTCCTGCATTGTTTTGAGCTCTTTCGGGGAGGTAATCTTTTTCGCTTTCTCAGTTATCATGTAGAGCCACCTCCGTTACCCTTGCTCAGGCCCTTTATCAGTTCCAGGGCTGATTCCGGGCTCATGTGATCGTGATACTCTCCGTCTACCACCATGACCGGTGCCAATGCGCATGCTCCCACGCAGTTTACCGGCTGAAATGTAAACAACCTGTCCTCGGTGGTACCGCCCGGTTCCACACCGAACTCTTTGCAGATGGCCTGGGATATCTTGTCCGCTCCTTGTAAGAAACAGACCGTCCCCATGCAGAGAGTGATTTCATGCTGCCCTTTCGGAGCAAGCCTAAAGGATGAGTAGAATGTGGCCACACTATAAATGCGCATGAGGGGAATGTCGAGCTTTTCAGACAATTCCCGCAGGTTGTCCGCAGGCAGATATCCGAACTCTGTCTGAATATCTTGGAGCATCGGAATCAACATCCCGCTGTCCTTTTCATAGTGCTCGATAATTGATTTTATCAGTTTATCACTCATGATATTCCTTCTTTCGGTTTTATTGGATTTACCCAATTAGATTGATTCAATTGTTACCTCTTTCCCCTGTTCCCGAAGCTGCTGGGCTATTTCTTTAACCACAGTAAGCCGTATGCCCAAGTGGTGTGGGAGTTCAGGATTCTGATGGGCGGGGTTAACCGCTTGGCCCACCAAAAAATGAATGCTGTCGGAATCCAGAAGCAGTCTGATTAGATTGGCGGCCCCGTCGGTTTGATACTGGACAGTATCTTTGTCGGCCCCTGCCTGAAGCAGACCGCTCACACGAGTCAAGGTAAGAATGCCTTCCGAGACAAGATCGATGCCCTCGATCCGACCGATAGGAGGGACCTTCCCGGTCATGGTCGTTAGATCCACTTCCAATGGTTTTCCTATATTTTTTGCTACGATTTTTGCAGTGGTCCCGCCGCACACGGCGTGTTTTCCAAAGCTGTTAATAAACCGGTCCACGGTCTCTGTATCGAGTTCCGGCACTTCGGGCGGTCCGGTGAGAACGGTGGTAATCAATTTTTTCCGGACTTTTATAACAACGATGCTTACATCATCCCCGGTGTTGCCCGCATAGAGGTCTTCTACTGCTTCTGCAATTTTCTCGGCAAACTCGTCTGCGGTGTATTGGGGATGGGCTTTTGTTTCCATGAACTGTACGGCTTGGTCCCACCCCCAGCCTAAGGGGTAAACGCCGCCGATCCCGGCATTCAGCACACCATCTGAGACAAAAACAACCCAGTCCCCCTCTTGCAGTTCGAATACGGTCTGGCTGATTTTCTTCTCTCTAATAGTCCACTGATCGTATGCCAATTTTTTCATTTTCCTGTTTCGCAAAAGAATCGTACCAGGTGTGTCGAACTCCACGACACGTGCTGTTCCATTGCTGAAGAATTGTGCGATGGCAAAAGTCGAGTAAGCCATTTTCCGTATCCTGTCTACAGGTAACGTTTCAGTCAACGTCTGCACAACCTCCTCTAACGGCAGTTCATTTTCCAGCAAATGCATGGCAATTTGGGTAGTAAGCGTTGCTAATATATTCGCCTTTACCCCGCTGCCTAATCCATCGGATAAGGCCATTGTCACTGAATCTGAATGGCGCGTAATTTCGACGCTGTCGCCGCTGAGCTCCTCGCCACGTTTGAAGATTTGTTTCGTTCCCCATTCGTAGTAGAGCTTCATTTATTACTTTTTTCTTCCTCGAACAACGACATTAATTTTACCAGCAGCACTTTTGTTTCAGCTGTGGTCTCACCTAACAGCCTGGCAATCTCCTGGGCAGTTTTCATCTGCCTGAGGATTACCTCCTGAGCCCGTTTCAGTGTCTGTGCCCGTAAATCACGGTAGTGTTTTTTTGCTTCTTCCTCATCGGAAATATCGATAAAAATCCCGCAATAAAGGTCCTTTCCCTCTATGGGGAAAAGACCCACTCGGTAACTCACATGGTGAACAGGAATGCTCTCTTTGACCATGAGACGGCCCCCGGCCTCTATGGCCCGTTCGAAACAATCCGAATGGACGAAGTCCTCTGCAGGTTCACCTATAAGTTTTTCATTTTCACAATGGAACATTTTCAAGAATGAGGGATTTACGTATTGTATTTTCGTTTCCCGGTCGACGAGCAGAATCCCGTTTGGGGTCTGCTGCAGAACCTCGCCTTCATATGCGTCTATATTGCGGTTGCTCCGGGCTTTATTCGAATCCTGCTCACTCATTGGTTGCCCCACAATTCGGTTTTATTACGTTCTCTTTAAATGTCTTAACCGCTTCTTCGACATTGGCGCTCGAATAAAAAACATCATCGATTTGCCAGTTTACCCCTTCTCCACAACGTTCCATGCAGAATGAACCCTGCAATTCAACTTTTTCTTTTAAATTGTGTTGTGTTAAGAGATCATTAAAGCGCTCGATCATCTCCCGTGCACCTTTCACATGACACGAACTGCCGACACAGACAGTTACTGTTACCATGATCTCTTACCTCCTATCGTTATTCCTCCTGTGCTTCCTGAGCGGCAACCATTTTTTCCGCTACCCGAAGCCGCTTCGATTGATTGACCACCTCTTCTTCGGCAAATGAAAGTGCATGAGTGGGACAGCTTGCTACACAGGCCGGTTCTTTGCCGGTTGCCTGCCGTTCGATGCAAAGATCGCATTTCATTACCCCTTTCCCCTCGGGAGTGATCGACATCATACCGAAAGGGCAGGCCTGTACGCACATTTTACACCCGATACACATATCGTTGTCTACCAATACCGGAGCACCTTCGCTTTCGCGGTAACATGCGCCGGTAGGACAGGCGAGAATGCAGGCGGCCTCTTCACAATGATTGCAGGGGACGGGGACCGCGGTTTTGTTAAACGATTCGACAAAAATCCGGTATCCCGGTTTCTCCCCTTTTAACACCAGGGAAACCAGATCATCTGTGGATGCATGCGCGGTAGAGCACGCTATCTCACAGGTATGACATCCCATGCAGCGCTCGATATCAACAGAAATATATCTTCGTTTTATCATTATCTTTCTCCATTTTCCCAATTAACCGGGACTATACAGCCGGTTCGAGGGCTTGTCCGTACATCATCGGTTTCAACTTGAGAGCGGCCCGTTTTTCATCAATGTGGCGGATCATCATATGAGCACCCTTGATCGGATCGAGTTCGAACGCCCATTTTCCCCCTGTATCGGCCTCTATCCCGTCGGTGAGATAGTCGTACAGGTTCTTGCTGCCCATCATGGGGAGGGGATGGTCGATTAAGGTGTACACTCCGGAAGCAACGAAGTAGAAGCCGATCGAAACAGCTTTCTCCGACATCCACTCCGGAGCGGCCCCGGCTACCGGCAAATCGGCGATTTCATCTCCGAGTCCGCCCTCCTTGACGATGTTGGCAAGCACACGGAGAATTCGGCTGTTATCGACACAGGAGCCGAGATGCAGGACCGGTGGAATGCCTACTGCCCGGCACACCTCCTGGAGCCCTTCTCCTGCGAACTTGAATGAGGTTTCCGGCTGTAAGAGCCCGTGTTTAGCGCAGGAGACGGCATTACAACCGGTGGTGACGACGAGCACATCATTTTTGATCAGCTCTTTTACCATCTTGATGTGGTTCTCTTCGTATTCGGTGTGCGGGTTGGAACAGCCGATAACACCTGCTGCCCCCCGCAGTCGTCCGGCGATAACTGCATCGTTTAACGGCCGGTAGGTAGAACGATATTTGCCCCCTAAGAAGTTGAAAACCGATTCGGTAGAGAATCCGGCTACCTGACCTTCCTGATAATTAGGAACACTAACCCCTTCTTTGTTTCGGTTGGGGAAATTGTTTATAGCCGTCTCGATAATTTCTTTCGCTATCTCTACGGCCCGTTCTTCCTCGAACTCGATATGGTCGAAACCGGGCATCTTCGCCTTCGGCGAAGTGGTAATCAGTTTGGTGTGATAGTGCTTTGCAACGTTGCTGACACCGGGGAGGATACACTGTACATCGACGACCATTGCATCGACGACACCGGTGACGACGGCAAGTTCCTGCTGCAGAAAGCTCCCTGCCAAAGGAATACCGTGGCGCATCAATATCTCATTCGCCGTACAGCAGATACCGCCTAATACGATCCCTTTCGCCCCTTTTGCTTTTGCCTTCTCGATCATCTCCTCGTTCTGGGAGAGCACAGCGATGATATCGGAGAGGGTCGGTTCGTGGCCGTGGACGATGAGATTGACGTAATCATTTTTTAAGACCCCGAGGTTTGCTGCCGACTGCAGCGGGTCCGGAGTGCCGAAGAGTACATCGGAGAGTTCCGTAGCAACCATCGAACCGCCCCATCCGTCCGATAAGGAGGCCCGAAGCCCCTGTTGGATGATATTTTTATAATCCGCATCTACCCCAATATGGGTCCGGTGCATGATCTCGACTATTTCGCGGTCGACTGCACGGGGGGTTATTTTTTTCTCGTTCCACCGCTTTTTCGTCGCCTCGGGAGCGGTCTTCGCCATGGTGATCGTACCTTCCTGTTTTCCGAACTCATCGAGTGCTGCGGTTGCCACCTCTTCTGCCAGCTTATGGATATCTTTTCCCTTTGTCTCGATGCCGTACACTTCTTCGGCCACAGCTTTGAGTTTGTCGGCGTCCTTTATTTTATAATCACCGTCGGGATGCCGGGCCGCCATCAATACGGTATGGGCAATATCCCGTCCGTGGTCGGAGTGAGCAGCAGCACCTGCTGCAATCATGCGAACGATGTTTCTCGCCGTTATGGTATCGGCATCTGCCCCGCAGACCCCGTATTTCGGACCGTTACCGAACGGGTCGATTCTGCAGGGACCCATCGCACAATTGCGGCAGCACAGCCCGAGTGTTCCGAACCCGCACTGGGGCTGCATCGCTTCCCATCTGTCCCAGACGAGTTCGATATTCTCTTCGGCTGCCCGTTGGAATAGCTCCTTAGACGCCTTATCTGCATATTTTAATTCTTTTGCCATGCTTTCCTCCACATGAGATTTGTAGGTTGTTTATTTCCGGAGACCATACCGGTTTTCCGGAAACGCTATGTTTTATCGGCCGATTAGCTCGGACCGGTTTGTTCCTCTACGAGCAGTAAAGTAACGTCTGTATATTTTTGTGAAAAGAAGTAGAACTGCGAGGTAGGTACGTTGCGTACAGACGTGGGCTTAGTCTGTGTTAAGAATTGGTTGCTCATCGCTGCTCTTAAAAACAATCAGGTACATGCGCCACCTGTATATTGCAGTATTGTATCAGCAGTTTTTGAGATATGCAAGGGTCAGGAGGAGAAAATATGTGAATAGTTACGATTATTATAATTATGTTACGAATTGCGAAATAGTATTACTTTATTGCTAAAAATTTCACGATTAAAACTGTTCGCCGGATATCGAACTGAGAAGAGCCTTCACCGGTGCCAGGGTCCCGCCTTCGAGCCCCATAACCGTTGCCGCCCCCACATTGATCTTGCGGATCTCGTCCGACTGGGGGATGAGGCCGGAAAGCTGAATACCGTTTATATGGTCGCGGATAAACTGCTCTTCTTCCGGTACCTGGATTTTGTTGCCGATGACACTTACCTTTTTGATTTTAATATCTTCCGAGAGTTCCTGGATACGCAGGGCGGTATCCGTACTTGCTCTGCTCGGTTCAACGACGACAAGCATGTGGTCGACACCCAGTGCCGTCCCCCGGCCGAGATGCTCGATGCCCGCCTCCATGTCCAGGAGGACCCATTCGTCACCGGATATCACCAGATGGGTTATCAATGTTTTAAGAAAACTGTTCTCCGGGCAGGCGCAGCCCCCGCCTCCCTTCCGCACCGTTCCCATCACGAGCAGTCTGATTCCTTCAAAATCGATGCAGTACTTGTCCGGTATGTCGTCGACTTTGGGGTTCATTTTGAAAAATGGCGCCGGTTTATCTACTTCGGTACCGGTCCTCTCTGCGATCATCTCTTTCATTTCAATAATAGGGGTTATTTTTTCGGCATCGGGAACGTTAAGAATTGCCGCCAGATTCATGTCCGGGTCCGCGTCAACGGCCAGCACCTTCTTACCGGCATCCCGGAGTACACGGGCCATCATCGCCACTAAGGTGCTCTTCCCGACTCCGCCTTTACCTGTAACTGCAAGTTTCATCTATATGTACCTCGCTCATTCAATAGTATTCTTCATAGGCGTACTAATAAATATATGCTCTCGGCAGTTGGTTGTCAAATCCAAAACACCTTTTAAATTTATGAGTCTAAGATTCTTATTAACCCAAACTCACCCCGGTGAGAATCGAATTGTACTTAATTGCATCGCTGTCAGCCCGCGAGGTGAGGATAATCGGTTTGCCTCCCCCCATGATGATACCGGCCATACGATATTCAGTAAGATAGGCCATCGTTTTATAGAAGATATTTGCCGCATCGATGTTGGGCATGAGAAGAATATCGGGGTCCCCTCCGACTTCGGTCTCAATGCCTTTCGTTTCACAGCTTTTCTTGGACAGTGCATTGTCTAAAGCGAACGGGCCGTCGATCAGGCACCCCCGGATCTGTCCCCGGTCTGCCATTTTGGATAGAGCGGCCGCATCCATTGTAGTAGGCATTGCAGGATTTACCTTCTCTACTGCACCTACCACTGCTACCTTCGGTTTTTCTATCCCGAAGCTGTGGGCGACCGATACCGCGTTGGTGATGATTGCCGCTTTCGTTTTGAGATCCGGTTCGATATTGAGTCCCGGATCGGACATGAAGATCATTTTTTTAAATTGAGGAACTTCAATGACGGTAACGTGGCTCAATACTCCTTCCGGTTTCAAACCGGTCTCTTTGTTAAAAACCGCTTTCATAAGTGTAGCGGTCGGGACCTTGCCTTTCATCAACAGGTCGGCCTCTCCGTTTCTTACCATACGGACCGCTTCGGTCGCAGATTCGAGCTCTCCCTGCGCTTCAACGACCTGAAACGGCGAGATGTCTGCTCCGCATTGTTCAGCTGCAGCAGCAATGGCGTCAGGATCGCCGATCAGAACCGGATGTACAATGTCGGCTGAAAAAGCTTGCGTTAGAGCTGTAAGGACATCGGGTTCCTCCGCCATAGCAACAGCGACAAATTTGGAAGGGCGGTCCTTTGCCTGAACTTCTAGTTGCGCAAATGTTGTAATCATGAGCTGCCTCCTCCCTGTTATTTTACACGGGTTGTGAAATTGGTAAAGACGGTTTTTTATGAAACGTCTTATTTCTCTTTGTAAGATACCGAGGAGGGAAAGCCACGGCGTACGATAAGTTTGAAAACGACGGCGAGAAGGAGCCCCAATAGTGCAAAATACCAGACCCAGAGCGGCAGGCCCCGGAGCAGAACCGGTGTTTTCCCCCATGCCCAGAAATCGTTACTCAGAATGAGAAGGACAATTAGGCTGACAATAGGTAGTCTTGAGTGCACACGTGGTATGCGGACTTTTGCCAATGGTTGAGAGGTCGCAAGTGATACTCCGATGTAGACAAGTGTGGCGAAAGCGACTATAGGGACTGCAGGCAGAGTGCCGAAGGCCGGCAGCAGATCAAAGTAGTAGAGCACGACAAGGAGTTCCCCTCCGGCAAGGGAAGCGATTGCTCCCCATTTATTGGCCCGCTGCCAATAGAGTCCGCCTAGTATGACCGGAGCCAAAACACTGATGCCGTTGAAGGTCGTTGCCTGCACAAAGGCGAGAAGGGTCTCCGGCGGGCGAAGAGCAATGAGAAAGCCTGCCCCGCCGAGTAAAACGACAATTAGTTTCTCCCAGGCGACCCGCTTCCGCTCGGGCATCCGGTCCCGAAAAAGGTCGAAATCGAGCGAAATGATGCTGGTCAAGGTCAGAAGTTGGGAATCCATAGTAGACATCAGGGCAGCGATGCTGCCGGTAAGAAGGATGGTGCTGGTAAAAACACCTGTGAATCTTCCGAGGAGAAGGGGGAAGATGGTATCGCTTTCCCCCGGTACGAGTCCGGGAAAACTGTCCCGGCCGATTACCCCGATAGAGACGGTGAGAAAAAAGAGAAGTGTTGTTATAACCGGATACAGGACAACGGTGGTAGAAAAGTGCTTCTCCGATTTTGCAGCTAAAAACCGCTGGAACAGATGAGGGGTGAAAGGTACTGAAAAAAACCAGAGGAAGGTATAGCCGAACCACACCCCTCGGGTCATCGAGCCGTCTGCACCCGGCCGGGAGAATACTGCAGGTGTTTCGGAGAACAGCCTCGCATTCACGGCGGCAAACCCGCCGCTTTTTTCAGCAATGATCGCTAGTGCGATAGCGGCAAAGGTAATCATCATCACCCCCTGGAGGAAATCGGTCCAGGCAATGGTACGAAGACCGCCGAGGACGACATAGATCATCACAAAGCCCGTAACGAGTAAAGCACCACCCGCGTAAGAGATACCGGTTAGAGAGTGGAGGGAATTGCCTGCGGCAATTCCCTGGAGAGCCAAGTAGGGGAGGGTAAAAAGTATCATAATTAGTGAAGAGACCTTTTTGAGAAAAAGAGAACCGTACCGGTCGGCGATAAAATCGGATGGAGTAACATAGCCCCGCTCTCCGGCCAACGGGATTATTTTCCTTCCCACCAGATACATAGAGAGGGCCATGAAACCGGTCCCGAAACCCATAACCGGATAAAACGCATATCCGATACGGTAGCCTGCGCCGGAGAGACCGAAAATTGTGAATGCACTGAAGTTGGACGCCGCCATGGTAAAAAAGAGAAGGATGTTGGAGAGACTGCGGCCTGCTAAGAAAAAATCGATGCTGTTTCTTTTTGCACGGCGGTGGAAAATGATACCAATCGAAAGGGTTATGGACAGATAAATAAGAATGATGAGTAACCGGATGTTCACAGGGTGCCTCCCGTAATGGGGGTAGGGATGGCTTTTGCCTGAAACATTACCCGGAATAGTGACTCGAAGATTGTTGCAAAGATTTTTGCAGCAAAAAAACCGGCCTGTCAAGGGGGGGTGGAATGCCGGTGACAGGCCGCCTGAATCTATCTTATAATCGGATTATTTTCTGCTGATCGAAGAGAGGCCTGTTGAGCGTATGGTTTGCTCACTGACTTTTCCCGAATACTCTACCGACGTGGCCCCTTCTACCCTCCCTGAGAGGACGCCGCCGTTCATAGTGAGTAGGGCCGACCCTGCTCCTTTCATATTCACTTCGGCATTGGTAACCGTCGCGTTGCTCATGTCTACTTCACTTGCTCCTTCCGTATCGATGTAGAGGTTTTCCATCACGCTGCTCTCTCCTTTAAAGGAGCTCGCCCCGCGGGATATAAGCAGCAGCGACGATACATTAACATCGTTTAAGATTACTTGACTACCGCCTTCGGTCCGTATTTCCTGCAGTCTCGGTGTAGTGACTGTAAGTTCGAGTCGTGCCGAACCTAAATTGATACTGGCACCCGGCTTGATGCTGCAGTAGAGTGCATCACCTCTTCGGCTGATTTCGATTTTATCTTCTATATATCGGGGAAGTTCGGCAGTTACTTTATAATCGGGCCCCTGTATGACGATGATCTTCCATGCCCCCTTTGTTTCGATACGGTTAAAACCTTCTATGGAAAAACTCTTTTCGACCATTTCTCGTTCCGCCTTGGAGATTGTCCCCATTTCTACAGTCTGGGCTGTTTTTATTTTTATCGTGATGAGCACCGCAGCCACAATGATAATACCGGCAGCGAGTGCAATAAGAAGTATTTTACCTGTTGTTTTCATGCTGTGTTCCTCCGTTTTTTGATTGTTCATACTGTCTGTAGTGTGATTTCAGATCGTCAAATGTAATACCAAGCAGATCCATCGTTTTGAATAGCTTCGGCAGTTCGTTTTTTACGAATTCTTCGGTTTTCATTTGCTTCACTGCCTGATATGCCCCCTCGTCGATAAAATAGCCGATTCCCCGTTTGTTGAATATGATTCCCTTCTCTTGGAGTGAATTGTAGGTCCGCAAAACTGTATTTGGATTGACTTCAACGTTCACTGCTAACTCCCTTACTGACGGGATTTTCTCTCCCTCATCCCATGATTTTTTTAAAATGTTATTACAGATATAGTCTCCTATCTGTGCATAGATTGGAGAACTGCTTTCAAAGTTCATATTACACCTCCGTCTCCCGCAGCCGGAAATAGCCTGTAATCCAGAAAAATACCGGTGCGATGTAGTAAAAGAGGATTTCGGTAAACCTGAGCAGCCCCTGAAAGAAAGACATGAGTGCGTCCTGTTTTGCCGGGTCGACGATGTTTATATGGTCGAAATTGATTGATGTGAAGAAGCCCGGAAACCAGTTCCAGAAAACCAGTTTTGCCAGAAGAACGGCAATGACGCCGAAGCCAATGCCTAAGATGTTGAGCCAGAGCACCTCATTGAGCAGCTGGAGCCGCTTGAAGAACACTGCGCAGAAAAAGGTCACTGAATGGGTCGCGATATAGATGCCGATCGTTCTCCACATGAGATGATGAAACGGATTGAACACTCCATGCGACCGGTTAAAAAACAGCTCGGTAATGCCTGTTGCTAAAAGCGAGAAGATTAAATACAGACAAACTACGGCAGCAGTATACCCGATTGAGGTGATGAAAAGTTTGCTCAGGTACTTTTCTCCCTGCGAAGCCGGGAGGGTTAAAAAGGTATATCCTTTCTGTTTGTTGTGCAGTTCTCTGAAGCTCATGCTGGTGATGATGTGCCCCCCGATCAGAAGGACGAGAGGAAAGAACACAAGATGGAACTCCCATTCACCGCTCGATCTGACGGAGGCAACATTTACAAGGAGTAGCAGACCAAAGACTGCACCGATTACCGTGGCGATCGTTTTTGTATTCAAGGCGATCTCATTACGCATGAGAAGCGTCATTCTTTTCAGTGATGGTAGTGTGATGTTAGTCATGATAAGCTCCTTCAAATATGTCCTTCATTTTTTTCCCCCCTTTGATTGCGGCATTAAACAGAAGTTCCAGATCGATCCGTGATTCTCTTCCGTCTGCGTTCGGTGAGACTACTGCATACCCGCCGGGAACTTTCTCCCAGTAGAGCGCTTCGGTTTCGGCCGGCTCGTCTGTCTGCACGGTGAGCGCGAGCTTTTCAGTAATCTCCGCGATATCGTGATAGAAAAGGATGGACCCTTCTTCGATGATAATGATCGGATCTATGAGGTTCTCCATGTCCCGCACCTGATGGGTCGAGATGATAAACGTCCTCTCATCACTCATCGCTTCTGCGGTCAGTTTTCGAAACTGACTCTTGCTCGGAATATCCAGTCCGTTCGTCGGTTCGTCGAGAATGAGGATTCTGCAGCGTGAAGCCAGTCCAAAGGCGATGAGAAACTTTTTCTTCTGTCCGTAGGACATTGTGTTAAGACCCTCATAGGGATCGAGTTCGAACTCCTGTATGTACTGGTCCATCGCTGCATGATCAAACTCCGGGTAAAAGCCGCTGTAGAGCGCGATAAACTTGGACGGTTTTACCGGGGGGATGTAGAACTCTTCCGGGATAAAGTAGATATCCTGAAGCACGATGGGGTCTCTTTTACCTGAAGAGATACCGTTAATCATACTCTCTCCCTGTTTGGGGAAAAGAAGCCCGGCCATGATTTTTAGAAGCGTTGTTTTTCCTGCCCCGTTTTTCCCTAAAAGCCCGTAGATATTACCATCGGGGAGATCGAGGGAAAGATTCGAGAACAGTTCTTTTTTCCGGTTGTACCAAAATGTTAATTCGGTAATGGTTGTCACTATTGTACCTCCTATATAGTGTACTATTAAACTAAGACACTAATAAAGTAATGCAGCTTGAAAGATTTGTCAATAAAAAATCTGCTTTTTTATTTTTTTTTAGAGGATGCTCTTTCAAAATTAAGACTAATTTTGAAAGAGCATCCTTAATTTAAGGTGAGAAGGAGGATGGATTTTCACAAGTCCCGGTAAAACGGGGAGACCTGGTGTCTGTACCTGCTCGTGCATCTCTTTTATAATAGGACCGGATTCGAAAAATGGGATGAACAACGATATACGTATGACAAAGATATCTACTCAGCTCGCAACGATGGTTGCAGGAGCGGTAGAAGAGGGAATCTGTCTGCTCGATTTCGAGGACAGCCCGGCACTCGAGAACCATATCGAGTGGTGCCGGAAACTGTTTCAGGCGGATGTGTCAGGAGAGGGTGTCGATCATCATCTCGATACACTTGCATCACAACTCGAGGAGTATTTTAACGGGAAACGGCAAGCATTTACTGTTCCCTTGGCAATCCGGGGTACTCCGTTTCAGGAGGATGTATGGCGGACACTGCTTGCCATACCCTACGGTGAACACCGCTCTTACAAAGAAGTAGCTGAAGCTCGAGGGAACGGTAAAGCGGTACGGGCGGCGGCGCGGGCAATCGGTGCAAACCGCATCCTCATTCTCATACCGTGTCATCGGGTAATCGGTACGAACGGCAGACTTACCGGTTATAGTGCCGGGTTGGAATGGAAAAAATATCTTCTCGAACTCGAAAAACAAGGGGGGCAGGTATGATCGGTCCGAACAGAGCGTTAGCGTGCACAAAACGGCTTTTTTTCGGAGATATGATATTCAACTGGTTTTTAGGAGGGCTTTTAACGGTTTTTCCCGGGTTCGTAGACAGGGTACTTACGACAACACGGTTTTTCCCTTTCATCGCTTTTCGGCTTATCGGAATCGGATTCCTCATCTATTCGGTTTGGCAGACTTTCATCATTGTTAAAAAACGGCTTGTCCCCCGCGCACTCCGGGGCGCCGCCTGGGCCGCATTCGGACCGGTTGTTATTCTTACCGGCGGGCTCATCCTCTGGGGAGAAGTGATAGCTCCGTTTTGGACTGTTGTACTCTTGATAGGCGATGTGTATATGCTGCTGCTCGGTATCTGGTACATATGGTTGGCGAGGAATTATCCGAC
>CAZQKT010000024.1:0-9593 GCA_964594055.1 uncultured Spirochaetales bacterium | reverse complement strand
CGAGGAATTATCCGACATCGTAGAGAAAAAACTTGACAAATCAGTAGGGATACCCTAGGCTAAGCACTAACCACAGAGAGGTGCAGCGATATGGCGGACAAACTTCAGACAATTGTCGATAATTATAGACAAAAAAAGACATCATTAATTGGGCTTCTCCAGGATATTGCCTCGGAATATGGATACATCCCGGAAGACACGCTGGAACAGGTTTCGGAAGAAACGGGAGTTCCTCTCAGCCGTCTTTACAGCCTCTGTACGTTCTATGCCTCACTTCGGTTGGAACCGATGGGTGAACACCACTGTTCTATTTGTGTCGGTACCGCATGCCATGTGCGGGGAGCATCTCAGGTGGTCGAAGAAATAGAACGCAAACTCGGCATAGAAGCCGGAGAAACTACCGAAGACGGAAAGTTTACAGTAGAGACGGTAAACTGCTTAGGGGCCTGTGCTTTAGGACCTCTTGTGGTCATAGACGGAGAGTACCACGGAAAGATGGATCCGAGAAAGATCTCACGGCTTCTTGACCAATTTAAGGAATAAGCTGTTGTGGAACGGTCGTGCTCAATAGAAAAGCTGCTTGAAATTCTAGAAGCGGAAATAATCCTGAACGACGGCTGGTTTCGAGATACTATACGCTACATCAGTGCTTCCGATCTCATGAGCGATATTCTCTCCTTTAGTAAACGAAACGCACTGCTTCTCACCGGGCTTACGAATCCACAAACGATCAGAACGGCTGAAATGGTTGATATTGCCGCTATTTGTTTCGTGCACAACAAAATTCCGCACGAAGAGACGATAGAACTCGCGAAGAAGAACCAGATGCCGCTTTTACGCACGCCGCTTTCTACGTATTCTGCCTGCGGAAAATTATACTATGCAGGGCTCGAGGTTTGTGACGACGTACCATGAGAAGATTACAGCATATTCATAAAGTCCAGGAGCTGGTTTATGAACTGAAAATAAGAAATGCTGTAGAAGAGGAGGTATGCACGATATCCAAGGACACCATGATGAGTGATGTACGGGCCATACTTCGGGAGCAGAAAATAACCGCAGCACCTGTAATCGATAACAGCAAACTAATCGGAATAATCAGTGTCGAGGACTACATCAACTGGCTGCAGGAGGGTGGAGAGGACACTGAGGTATCGAACCGCATGTCCCGGGACGTTATTACTATGTATGATGACGAGCCGCTCATCGATGCTATTCGAGCTTTTGAAGAATACCGCTATTATGAGTTTCCGGTGATGGAACGCAATACGGATAGACTTATCGGGGTCATTACTAAATTCGATGTGATTATCGGTCTGTTGAAAGCACTTGATATCGACTACTATCAAAAAGAAATAGAGGATTTCAGCAATTTCCATTTTTTCAAAGAGGTAGTATCCGAGGATACAAGACTCTCATTTTACTATACCGTTCCAAACGGAAAAATAGAGCTCGGCGGAGAAGTAGCCAGCAAGCTCCGCAAAAACCTCTCGTATTTAGGGATACATCCGGATATTATCGTCCGGGCGGCGATTGTCACCTACGAAGCGGAGATGAACTGCATAATGTACGGGGGCGGGGGAGAAATGAGGGCATTTCTCGATAAAAACAAGATAGTCATAGAGGTATCCGACGAAGGTCCCGGTATCGAAGATATCGAGAAGGTGATGCTTCCCGGCTATTCTACAGCCCCCGACTGGATCCGTGAACTCGGATTTGGAGCGGGTATGGGTTTGCCGAATATCGAGAAAAACTCTGAAAAGTTGGATATTCAGTCTGAACTTGGTAAAGGTACAAAACTTACAAGTACAATTCCTTTGGAGTTGGTATGACGCTGAAAAAAATTATCGATACATTTGAACTCGATGTGCTTGCCGGAGAAAACAGATTAGACCGGAACGTGGAACACGGTTACGCCAGCGATCTGATGAGCGATGTAATCGCGAACGCGCAGGAAGGAGACCTCTGGATAACGCTGCAGATTCACGTAAATGTGGTCGCTGTTGCGGTCATGAAAGAATTGAGCGGTATTATTCTCATTGGGGGAAGACATCCGGAAGAAGCGACCTTGAAAAAGGCCCGGGAGGAACAGATGCCCATCTTGGTCAGCCGGCTCTCCGCCTTTGAAATGGTCGGAAGGTTGTATACTGCCGGTATTACCGGGCATGAGGATGCTTGAGAGGTACTGCATGGATTTGCATATCCACACCTGTTTATCGCCCTGCGGCGATCCCACCAGCGTTCCCACCCGAATTGTTCAGGCCGCGTTACGCAAAGAGCTCGATGCCATAGCGATATGCGACCATAATGGCTCTGAAAACGTCGGCGCCGTACGGAGCGCCGCACATGAAAGCGGTCTTACTGTGTTCGGAGGGATGGAAATCTCATCCCGGGAAGAAATCCACATGTTGGGCATTTTCGGGGATGATGATGCACTCCAAAAGATGCAGCAGCTCGTATATGCTCATCTTCCGGGGAGCAACAATGTTGATGCATTCGGTCCACAATACATTGTGGATTGTGAAGATTATGTCGAAGGGTGCAACAACCATCTGCTTATCGGTGCAACAGACCTGGATGTCGAAGCGGTCATACAGGCGGTCCATGAATTCGGAGGTATTGTAATCGCTTCCCATATCGACCGGGAGGCATTCGGGATTATCAGTCAGCTCGGTTTTATTCCCCAAAATCTCGGACTCGATGCAGTTGAACTGTCTAAGAACTATAAATCTTCTCCGTATTCATTAAACGGACTGGATTATCCGCTTATCACCTCTTCCGATGCTCACAGTCCGGAGGATATCGGATCAGCATGTTCGACATTTTTACTCGAAGCACCTACAATTGAGGAGTTACAAGAGGCGCTGACAGAAGAAAACGGGAGGAAAATCGTCTCGATAACGTAATAGAACAGAATATGGAAGATTTATCATTACATGTATTGGATATTGTAGAAAACTCGATCAGGGCCGGCGCAACTGAAATAAAAATTGAGTTGTTCGAAGACCCGGAAGCTGATATCCTGCGGATTGATATTACAGATAATGGAAAAGGGATGGATGAACAGACAGTGTGCAATGCGTTGGACCCCTTCTATACCTCCAAACTTGATAAACGGGTGGGACTTGGAATCCCCCTGTTCTTTCAGTCGGCGAGGGAGGGCGGAGGGGCCTTCGATCTCGAATCGAAACCTCTCGGAGGTACGAAAATCAGCGCTTCGTTTCGGCTCAGTCACCCCGACCGGAAACCCACAGGTGATATGGACGGCACCGTCCAACTGTTACAGTTCACCCATCCGGAGATCTCTTTTTCATATACATGTAATCGAATTACGGTAAAGGAGTGAACGTATGAAATTAAAACCGGAAGATCTTGATAAGATCAGCCAAAAAATGAAATCGACCACCATGCTTCGAGAAGGAGCCGGGCGGGTAAAAATAACGGTCCATATGGGCACCTGTGGTATCGCCTCGGGTGCACGGGAGATTTTGTCCGCTTTTATGAAAGAAATAGAGCAGGTCGATGCGAAGGACATTATCCTTACTACCTCCGGGTGTGCGGGGCTGTGCAGCAAAGAACCGATGGCCACTATTGAGCTCAAGGATGAACCTCCGGTAAAATATGTCGATTTGAATCCTGATAAAGTAAAGAAAATATTTTCAGAACACGTCATGGGCGAGCGGATCCTCGAAGATTATGCCCTTGCCTTAGGAAGTGAAAGGATATCATAAATGCCACGTTACAGAATGAATCTAATGGTTTGCACCGGCACCGGTTGTGTCTCCGGCGGGGCTTTTGAAATCAAAAAAACCCTCGAAGAAGAGTTGAAAAAGCAGAAGCTCGACGAGGAGGTCCAGATTATCACAACCGGATGTAATGGATTTTGCGCGAATGGGCCGATTGTCGTCGTCCAGCCTGACGGCGTTTTTTATCAAATGCTCACCCCGGAAGTCATTCCTTATCTGGTAGAAGAGCATTTTCTCAAAGGCCGCCCGGTCCCCAAGCTGATGTATACGCCGCCCAAAGAAGAAGCCCCGATCCCGAAGATGAAGGACATCGGATTTTTCTCAAAACAGCGTCTCATTGCTCTCGCCAATCGCGGTATCGTTGACCCTGAATCTATCGATGAATATATCGGGAGGGGCGGCTACAAAGCACTGGCGAAAGCTCTCACCGAGATGACCCCCGATGCTATTATCGAAGAAATATTGCATGCGGGGCTGCGGGGAAGGGGCGGTGCCGGTTTTCCTACAGGAAAAAAATGGCAAATCTGTAAAAGCCGGCCAGGTGATGAAAAATATATTATCTGTAATGCTGATGAAGGGGACCCCGGTGCATTCATGGACCGTTCCATCGTCGAATCGGACCCACATGTGGTCCTCGAAGGGATGATTATCGGAGCAAAAGCGATCGGGGCCCATGAAGGATTTATCTATATCAGAAACGAATATCCCCTGGCTTTGAAGCGTATTCTTCTCGCCATCGAGCAGGCGGAAGCATACGGGCTGTTAGGAGAGGACATTCTCGGAAGCGGATTTGACTTTTCGATTTCCGTCCACCGCGGGGCGGGCGCGTTCGTCTGCGGGGAAGAGACATCTCTGATTAATTCCCTCGAGGGAAAACCGCCGCAACCCCGGGTCAAACCGCCCTATCCGGCCCAGTCCGGATATCTGGGCAAGCCGACCAACATCAATAATGTCGAAACGTTCGCCAACGTGCCCCGGATCATTCAGCACGGAGCGGACTGGTTTAACGCTATCGGGACGGAAACCAGTAAAGGTACCAAAGTGTTTTCCCTGGTAGGAAAGGTCAATAATACCGGCCTCGTCGAAGTGCCCATGGGAATATCTTTACGGGAGATTATCTATGATATCGGGGGCGGCGTCCCCGATGATAAGAAGTTCAAGGCAGTCCAAACCGGCGGTCCCTCCGGCGGCTGTATTCCCGAGCCGCTTCTCGATATTCCTGTGGATTTCGAGTCCCTCCGCGAAGCGGGATGCATTATGGGGTCCGGGGGGATGATCGTCATGGACGAGACCACCTGTATGGTCGATGTTGCCCGTTACTTTCTCTCTTTTACCCAAGAAGAATCGTGTGGGAAATGTGTCCCCTGCAGGATCGGCACGAAACGGATGCTCGAACTCTTGACTGCTATCTGCGAAGGCAGAGGAAAAGAGGGGGATATCGAAAGACTCGAGGAGATGTCCTCTGCCATTATGGATTCCGCCCTCTGTGCATTAGGACAGACTGCACCCAACCCCGTGTTGACCACGATCAAATATTTTAGACACGAATACGAAGCGCATATTTATGAAAAGCGGTGCCCGGCAGCGGCCTGTAAAACTCTGATTACCTATGAAATTATTCCTGAGAATTGTACCGGATGCCACGCCTGTTTTAAGGTATGTCCGGTCGAAGCGATTAGCGGTGAGAAAAAAGAGCCGCATGTCATTGATCAGAACACATGTATAAAATGCGGAATGTGCATCAGTACGTGCCGTTTCGATGCGATAACCGTCTCATAACGAATAAAGGAAGACAGAATGAGTAGCAATATAACGTTGACAATAGATGGAAAAGAAGTAACGATCAAAGAGGGGGTCACCCTGTACTGGGCTGCAAAAAAAGCAGGAATAGAAATACCCCATCTCTGTTACAACGAAGATCTTCCTCCCATGAGCTCGTGCCGGGTTTGTGTTGTTGAAGTCGAAGGGATGCGGAACCTCGCCATTTCTTGTACGCATCCGGCGAGTGATGGGATGGTGGTCCGCACCGATACTGAACGGGTAAAAAGGGCCCGCAGGTTTAATCTGGAACTTATCCTCTCGGACCATACGGTGGACTGCATCACCTGTGAGAAAAGCGGAACCTGTCTTTTAGAGAAATATGCTTACGAGTTCGGTATTACCCGGCCTTCGTTCGAAGGAGAACGGAGTGAGCGGGGAGTACGGGATGATGATCCGTTTATCATAAGGGACTATAATAAATGTATTCTTTGCGGCCGCTGTGTCTATGTCTGTAATCAAGTGCAGTACGACAGTGCGATAAACATCGGAAACCGTGGTTTCGCATCTACCATTGCCACTGCTTTCGATCGGGCCCTCCAGAACACGACCTGTGTTTCGTGCGGTAAATGTATCTCAGTTTGTCCGGTCGGTGCTCTCACCGAGAAAAATAGGACCGGGAAGGGGCGAGAGTGGGAACTCGAAAGTGAGAAAACGATCTGCCCCTATTGCGGCTGCGGCTGCACTTTGGAGATGCACACGAAAGACGGTAAATTGGTCAAAGTAACGACCCCGCTACACGATACGGTCAACCACGGCGATCTCTGTGTAAAGGGGAAGTTCGGGACCGAGTTTATCGACCATTCACAGCGGTTGACCACACCGCTTATCAAAAAGAACGGCACATTCGTCGAAGCTTCGTGGGAAGAGGCGCTCCAGGTTACCGTCGATAATCTTACCCGCATAAAAAATGACTTCGGCCCCGATGCCATCGCCGGTTTGTCGAGTGCGAAATGCACGAATGAAGAGAACTACATTTTCCAGAAGTTTATCCGCGCTTGTATCGGGACCAATAATGTCGACCATTGTGCGAGACTCTGCCATTCGTCCACCGTGACAGGACTGGCTAGGGCATTCGGAAGCGGGGCAATGACAAATTCGATGAGCGAGCTCAGGCATGCGGACTGTATTCTGGTTACCGGCTCGAATACCACCGAAGCTCACCCCATCATCGCCTTGGACATCAAAGCTGCAGTAGAGAAAATGGGAGCAAAGCTTATCGTAGCCGATCCGAGGAAAATCGGGCTGGTCGATTTCTCCACTTTATGGCTTAGGCAGAAATCGGGTACCGATGTGGCCCTCTTTAACGGAATGATGAATGTGATTATAAACGAGGGGCTTACAGACGAAGAGTTCATTGCAGAACGGACCGAGAATTACGAACAGTTCCGTGAGGTGGTTTTGAAGTATGATCCCGAAAAGGTCGCAGAGATTACAGGGGTGCCGGCGGAAGATATACGAGAGGCTGCCCGAATCTACGGCAGTGCCGAAACAGCTTCTATCGTATACAGCATGGGGATCACCCAGCACACCACAGGGACCGATAATGTATTGAGTCTGGCCAATCTGGCTATGCTTACCGGAAACATCGGTAAGAAGAGCACCGGGGTGAATCCTCTCCGGGGCCAGAACAACGTACAGGGTGCATGTGATTTAGGGGCGCTGCCAAATGTGTATCCGGGATATCAGAAAGTAAACGACGAGAATCTGCAGAAGAAGTTCGAGGAAGCGTGGAGTGCCAAACTCTCTCCAAATGCCGGACTAACTGTTGTAGAGATGCTTCACGGCGTGGAGGACGATACCATACGGGGTATGTACCTTATGGGTGAAAACCCGTTTTTAAGTGATCCCAATGTCAATCGTGTTAAAAAAGATTTAGAGGCGCTCGACTTTCTCGTCGTACAAGATATTTTCCTTTCGGAGACGGCCGAGTACGCCGATGTGGTCCTCCCGGCGGCCAGTTTCGCGGAGAAGGACGGTACATTTACCAATACCGAACGGAGGGTACAGCTTCTGCGAGTGGTCAAATCTCCTCCGGGGGAGGCACGGCAGGATTGGGAGATTATCTGTGATGTAAGCAGCAGGATGGGCTACACTATGCACTACGAAAGTACGGCAAAAATCATGGATGAAATTGCTTCTGTGATGCCTATCTACGGAGGCATAAGCCATGATCGGATTAAAAAGTTCGGTCTCCAGTGGCCCTGTCCGGACAAGGACCACGCAGGGACACCGTTCCTGCACAAAGGCAGCTTTACCCGGGGAAAAGGACTGTTCAGTGCCGTTGATTTCATAGAGCCGGCGGAACTGCCCGATGAAACCTATCCCTATGTTCTTACTACCGGAAGAATTCTCTATCATTTCCATACCGGTACGATGAGCCGCCGCGCTGAAGGTCTCGATGCAGTACGGCCCCACGGGTTCGTGGAAATTCATCCTGACGATGCGAAAGAGCTTGGAATAAAAAACGATGAGATGGTCACGGTAAGTTCGAGAAGGGGGACGGTTACGGCCCATGCGGTAGTAACGTACAGGTCCCGGCCCGGTTCAGTATTCATGGCGTTTCATTTCAGGGAGGCTGCGGCGAACGTACTCACCAACGATGCACTCGATCCGATTGCAAAGATACCCGAGTTCAAGGTGTGTGCGGTCAAGGTCGAAAAGGCGGAACCGGTACCGGCAGGCTAACACGCTTTAGGTGGTCATTCCCATTATTTCATGGAAAGACCAATTCTGTTTCGGTCTATATCCACCGAGATTACTCTGACGTTCACTTGCTGATGGACTTTGACGACGTCTCTCGGATTCGAGACGAAATGGTCGGCGAGCTCGCTGATATGTACAAGCCCGTCGTGATGAACACCTACATCGACAAATGCTCCGAAGTTTGTCACATTGGTAACAATTCCCGGGAGCTCCATCCCTGCCTTGAGATCTTCGATCGAATGCACTTTCTCGGAGAATTGAAACGGAGCAAATGTTTCCCTGGGGTCTCTCCCCGGTTTTTTCAATTCTTCGATAATATCGGTAAGGGTAGGAAGCCCGACTTCTTCTGTGATGTAAACAGCTGGATCGATGCGGGCGCACAGTTGTTCATTTGCAACAAGCTTCGTAACAGTAACACCTACATCTCGGGCCATCTGTTCGACAAGCGGATACCGTTCAGGATGTACGCCGCCGGCATCGAGGGGGTTTTTCCCGCCCCGAATGCGCAAGAACCCAGCCGCCTGTTCGAACGCTTTCGGGCCGAAACCGAGTACATCGTTTAGCCGGCCCCGTTCGGTAAACGGACCGCGGTTTTTACGGTACTCGACGATATGTGCAGCAGTTTTCGAGGTGAGACCGGAAACATGCTGGAGCAGCTGCTTGCTTGCACTGTTGAGTTCGACACCTACCATATTGACACAGCTTGTGACCGTATCATCGAGGGCCTTCTTGAGCTGTTTCTGGTCCACATCGTGCTGGTACTGCCCCACACCGATTGATTTTGGGTCAATTTTGACGAGTTCTGCCAACGGGTCCATCAGCCGGCGGGCAATCGATACTGCTCCCCGGACCGTCACATCCTGATCGGGGAACTCTTCCCGGGCTGCCGGAGAAGCCGAATAGATGGAGGCACCGCTTTCATCCACTGAAACGGTGAGAAGAGCTGAATCCAAATCGAGAGTTTCCACCCACGCTAAGGTCTCCCGCCCGCCTGTCCCGTTTCCTACTGCAATTGCTTCGATATTAAATCTGCTCACCAAATCGCAGAGGACCTCTGCGGCTTCCTCAGTTTTATTGTGGGGAGGGAGCGGATATATTGTGGTAAAGTGGAGGAGGTTTCCCTGGTCGTCGAGACAAACCACTTTGCCCCCGGTCCGCTGTCCGGGATCGATCCCTACTACTGCCTTTTGCCCTAGCGGCGGGGAGAGAAGCAGTTCACGCAGATTTTCTGTAAATACGGTAATGGCCTCCGCATCGGGACGCCGTTTGAGGTCATGTTTTAGTTCCGTCTCCAGTGGCAGGGCCCAAAAACGTTTGTAGCTG
>CAZQKT010000023.1:0-33749 GCA_964594055.1 uncultured Spirochaetales bacterium | reverse complement strand
AAAAAATAAAAACATCAAGTTTATTCATCAGAAATCGAATTATTTTCTTTAAACTGAGAACATTTCTTTATAAAATTGCTCAACCAGGTGGTGTCTGTGGCAAAATGTATATGCATAAAAGATGCAACAACATTTTTCTTCACAAATCCGTCAAGAATGGACTTTTCACCGTATTGAAACATTCGAAAAGCCCGGGCCGTATCATCTTTCACAGAAGTTATTTCGGTCTGATAAAAAAGATGGCCGCGGATACTTTTTCCCTTCCGTCCTAAAACAGTATTTTCCATCAGTTCCGCCTGGTAGTAACCTGAATAATCAAACCGTTTTTTGAGGCCGGCCTTGCCGGGGAATATACCGACCATTTCGTATTGTTTTCGATCATCGGTTTCGCACTGCTCCATGCAGTATATCAAACTTTCACTTTCGGCCAAAAGAGGCATCCCCGCTTCTGCTTTGGACCGTATCTGGCTTCGCATTGCTTTGTTTTTTTCCAGTTCCGCGGCAAACAACTCCGGAAAACCGCCGCTCATGTAGATGCCATTGATCCCTGCGGGGAGCTTTTTATCTTTCAACGGGCTGAACGGTACCAGTTCGGCCCCGTAGGAGGCAAGCAGATCGATATTGTCCTGATAGTAGAAATGAAAGGCCTCATCAAAAGCATAACCGATGCGAACAGAGGCATCAGCTTCCTTCTCCCTGAATACCGTTATTTTAAAACGGGGGAGCGGCTCCGCCTGCTTTGCCGCGGAAAGAATTTCATCGACATCCACAGTGGATTCAATAGTATGGACAATACTCTTTATCCAGATGGAATCTGTTATCGATTCTTTATCGCTGAAATGTTCAGGAAGAGTAAGATCATCATCCTCTAAGAGGTATCCGAACACAGGAAGACCGGTTTTACTCTCCACTGCCTCTTTTACTATCTCGTAGTGGTGCCTATTGCTTACCCGATTTAATATAAATCCTGCAATCTGTACGTTCTTTTCATACCGGGTAAACCCGTAGGCAAGTGCACCGGCACTTCTTGCCATTGCGTTGACATCCATCACCAGGATTACCGGAGCTTTAATAATTTTTGCCAAGTGCGCGGTGCTCCCCCGCTCATCGCTTGCACTGGCCCCATCATAAAGCCCGTTCACTCCCTCTACCACCGACACATCGGCATCAACCGCCCGCCGGTGGAACAGTTCGAGAATACGGTTCTTCGGAATAAGCATAGAATCGAGGTTCCGTGATATCCGGTTGGAAAACTTGGAGTGAAAGTCTGCATCGATATAATCGGGCCCCGCCTTAAACGGCTGGACCCGCAGCCCGCTCCGTTTCAATGACAAGATGAGACCCTGAGTAACGGTCGTCTTGCCTATTCCCTGATGAGTAGCAGCTATGACAATCCGGGGGTACTGCACAGACGGTTCCTCTCTTTACTACAGTATACCCCATAATGGCCGAGAGAGGTATCAAAAAAACTTTCCTATTGACTTAATATGGCGAAAAAAAGAGAATGCTCATGATGGCGACAGGAGAAGGGCCCCAGGTCCGGCTGCAAATCAATTACAGCGAGAAAGACCTGCTGCACGGCTATAGACTTCACTTTAAAAGAACACTTCGTTTACTACTTACCATCCTGATTTCGATCCTCTCAATGGGGCTGGGGGTGTTTTACTTGAGCCTTGATAGAGGGCTGCAGGTGGGATATCTGCTCTTGATTATGCCAATCATCCTTATCGGTGTTCTCCTGTTCGTTTTTACCGTGTTCCCCCGTATTCTCTACAAACGGGACAACAAATACGATGATCACTATACGATCGTATTCAAGGAAAACGGCATCGATTTCGAAAAAAAAGGGGTGCCTACACACATCGACTGGCCGGCATATACAAAAGTGTACCAAGACCGCAACACGTATATCCTTTATTTCGGAAAGAATGATTTCACCATCATTCCCCGGCGTGTGTTTCAAAGCAGCGAAGAGGAGACGGCGTTCCGACGGCTCTTGGCTGTAAAATCTTTGGTACCGTATTGAGATCGAGATGGATAACGATAAACCAAACACCGACATAGACCGTGTAAAAAAGTTCGAAGAATACTTTGAACGGAAAAAGAGAAACGGCCACCAAATTTTTTGGCTCAAATATAATCCGAACTCTGAGTATAAGTTTGATCTCGAAGAGGCGCGAGAGGATGTAGAATGGATGGTGGCTGAGATCAAGCGGCTGCGAGAGGAAAATCTTCACTACAGGGAGTTTATAGACGCACTCCGATCGCAGATGGAGGAGGAGTTCAATCCCCACTGACCTATGCCGGTCCTCTTCGTCCTTTTTCCCGACCGCGGCGGCCACTGTGGTTTTATGACGTGCAGTCCCATGGCACCGGGAGTGCCTGCCGACTGCCGGCATGAAGCGGTTATCCGGGATTTTTTTGATCGAAACCTGTCCGCCTGAATGAAGCGAGAAACCGGTTTGCCGGGGGGCTATTCAATACATCTTCCTCATACGCTGCTACATGGACCTGATATTGTACACCCTCGATGTCGGTGATCAACACTTTACCCCAAAGGTCCTCCCCGTTTTGTTCTTTTCGGTAGCTTACGAGCAAAGCGGGATAATCGTTTAATCGAAAACCGGTTTCATTGATGATCTTCCCTTCTTCGGTAATTCTACGGGAAGCAATTTTCAACCCGAACCACACCGAAGCATCGTCCTGCGTTTCTATACCATGCGGTGTTGCACCGATCATATAAATGATATCGGGACCGTAGAAGATGTAATAATCGATCTGCATCTCTCCTGCCGAGGTCGAAATCGTTTCTCTGCGGTGCTGAACATCACTCGAAAGCGAAGGCAGGTGAACTTTAAAATTGTGCTCACTGTTGGCATAGGTAGTGTAATCTTCATATTCACCACACCCGACAAACAGAAATGCGAATCCAACCAGAAACAAACCGGCCGGTACCGTTTTCTTCATATCTACCATTTTTCCTCATGGACAATTTCTTTAAGCGGTTTTCTCATTTTTTGTATCGGTTCCGGATTACTCGGATAGCCTAGAGGAAGCAGCTCCACAACCTCGATAGATTTCGGAATGCCTAACACATCCCGTACCTTCTCCGGATAAAAAGCACCGATCCAGCAGGTGCCGAGCCCCTCCGCTACTGCGGCAAGCGTCATATGATCGATAGCAATCGCGACATCTATCGGATAGCAGGGTATCCCGCAGCTCATATCATGCTTGTCCGTTTCCGCACAGCAGGCGATCACAACCGGGGCTTCCCCGACAAACCCCTGATTAGCAGCCGCTTCGACAAGTCTCTGTCTGGTCGCCTTGTCGCGGACCACCACAAACCGCCACTCCTGCCGGTTGTTTGCCGAAGGAGCGAGCCGGGCAGCTTCCAGGATCCTGTCGAGCTTCTCCTGCTCTACAGGTTTTTCCAAAAAAGAACGGACACTCTTTCTCGTCTTAATAGCTTTATACACATCCATTAGTTATCCTCCTCTCCTAATTTTTTTTCTTTTTTCCTTTCCAGGTGATGAACTTCGCCGAGCGGACCTCCTTATCAGTGAGTTTTACCCCGCTCGCGCGCACACTTTTTACCAGGTATTCTTTTACCGGGAATGTCTCTTCGAGTACCTTCAATCGTGGTTTCGGTTTATAGGTCAGTTCTGCGGCAACCTCCTGTTTCGAAGTCAATTTCAATATGGTGCATTTTTCCGGTACAATCGAATAACTCTTATCGATAATAAACTGCTCGATCTTACACCGTTTTAGATACACGCTCTTGTTTTCGTTATTGCGGTAGATAATGGAGAAAACCCGTTTCGAAAGAATATCTTTGTCGGCATGGCCGCAGGCAAGCATCCCTTTATCCACAAACAGTTTTTCCGGAACATCGATTACCGAATACACCCCGCTTTTCCGTATCACCAGAATCCGGTCATAGGGAGAAACTTCAATAATAACTTTACCCGATTTAAGCCCGTACCCGAGATATCCTGTCCCGCTGTCGTAGCGCAGTTCCAGATTGCGCTCCGCAGCTTCGCGAACATCGACCCGTTCGAACGAGGTGATCTCGCTTTTCCGCTTGTACAAGTTTCCGTAATTTTTCTTGATCCCCTCGAGAAAAGAAATCGAGTAGTCGGTCAAATTCTCCAGATGATGGGCAATTTTTTTCAACCGAGAATTGATCTCCCGGATCTCTTTTTTCGCTTTATTTATATCGTAGAGAGAAATCCGCCTGATAGGGATTTTTAAGAGCCGCTCCACATCTTCCTCGGTTACTTTTCGCCGTATCTTGGAAGCAAACGGTTTGAACCCGTCTATGACTGCCTGAATGACCGCTTCGCCCGTGGCCATCTCCTCTATTTCCTTGTAGATCCTCTCTTCGACGAAGATCTGTTCCAAGGTCCGGGCATGGAGCCGGTCACGAAGGTTGCCCTGTTCTATTTCCAGTTCCGCTTTGAGAATTGAAACGAGACGCTCCGCGTGGTACTCGATAATCTCAGTGACACTTTTTATTACCGGTTTGAGCTCTTCTATCACCAGTGGATTTACCGATATGGAAGTCTCACAATCGGTAAACGCATACAGAGCATCGATGACATCCTGAGAATAGACCCCTCTGGCAAGTTTAATCTCTATCTCGACTTCTTCCGTGGTATAGTCGCTGATGCCGGCGATCTTGACTTTGTTCCTCCGTGCCGCATTCTCAATAGAGCTTATGAGACTTTCCGTAGTCGAGCCGAAGGGAAGTTCCTTGATGACGATCTTTTTAGGGTCCTTCGTATCGAACTTTGCCCTGACCAAGATTTTTCCCAGTCCGTCGTTGTACTCGGAAACATCAATCATGCCGCCGGTAGGGAAATCCGGATACAATTCGTATTTCTCCCCTTTAAGCGCTGAAACCATACACTCTAAAACCTCGTTGAAGTTGTGGGGAAGGATCCGGGTGGACATCCCCACGGCAATTCCTTCCGCCCCTAAAATGAGGACGAACGGAATTTTGGCCGGAAAGGTGACCGGTTCCTTGTTCCGCCCGTCGTAAGAAGCGGTAAACTCGGTTATCTCAGGTTTGTAGAGAAGCTCCTTAGCGAGAGGAAGGACCCTGCATTCGATATACCGGGCGGCGGATGCCTGGTCGCCGGTAAAGATATTGCCGAAGTTGCCCTGCCTGTCGATAAAAAGCTCTTTATTGGCAAGAACCACCAGGGCCGAATAGATAGAAGCATCGCCGTGGGGGTGGTACTTCATACAGTGCCCCACAACATTGGCAACTTTGTGGAACTTTCCGTCATCCATCTCGAAGAGTGAATGAATGATCCGCCGCTGTACCGGTTTGAGTCCGTCGTGGATATGAGGGATTGCCCGGTCCTTGATAACGTACGAGGCGTATTCCAAAAAATTGCTTTCATAGAGGGTGTTTACATAGGCCATTAGATGAGGTTCTCCATTATAAAATCTTTTCGCTCCGGTGTATTTTTTCCCATATAAAAATCAAGGGTTTTTTGGATGTTCTTTATCGATTTGATCGTTACCCGGATAAGACGTATATCATCACCGATGAACTGGCCGAACTCTTTCGGGGAAATCTCGCCGAGCCCTTTGAACCGGGTAACCTCTCCACCAGGTATCTGCGTCAGTGCTTCGTCCCGTTCCTTCGGGTTATAGCAGTACCGGGTCTCTTTCTTGTTCCGCACCCGGTAGAGCGGTGTTTCCAAAATGTAGACCCGCCCTGTAAGCACGAGGTCTTCGAAATAGTTTAAAAAAAAGGTAAGAAGAAGGTTGCGGATATGGAACCCGTCATGGTCGGCATCGGTTGCTATTACGATCTTCGCATACCGGAGGTTCTCGATCCCGTTTTCGATGCCGAGGGCCATCATCATGTTGTACAGCTCTTCATTCTTGTACAGTGCAGTCCGTTTTTTCGCGTACACGTTCTGCGGTTTGCCCCGCATGGAAAAGACCGCCTGGGTATGGACATCCCGGGCGTAGACCATGGACCCCGATGCGGACTGGCCTTCGGTTATAAAGATTGTCGATTCGTCTCCTTTTTTCCCGTCTTGGAGGTGGTGCTTACAATCTTTGAGGTTCGGTATTTTGAGGGCAATCTTTCTCGCCGCTTCTTTGGCTTCTTTTTTTACGACGTTGAGCTCCTTGCGGAGTTGTTCGTTATTGGCGATTTTCTCTTCGAGCTTTTTGGAAGCTTCATTTTTTTTGTGTAGAAAATCCACTACTGCGGATTTGACCTCACCGACGATCCAGCTTCTGATCTCCGTATTGCCGAGCTTGTTTTTAGTCTGGCTTTCGAAGACAGGATTTTGCAGTTTTACCGATACCGCTCCGGCTATCCCTTCCCGAACATCCACGCCTGAGAAACTTTTTCGAAAGTACTCATTGACCCCTTTTAAGAACCCTTCCCGAAACGCACTCAAATGGGTACCGCCGTCACTGGTATACTGTCCGTTTACAAACGAAAAGTAATTCTCTCCGTAGTTGTTTGTATGTGTAAAGGCAAACTCTATCTGCTGTCCCTGGTAATAGCCGATCTCATAGATAACGTCATTACCCACTTCTTCATGGAGGAGGTCGTAGAGCCCGTTTTTCGACTCTATTCTTGTCTTGCCCAGATAGAGGACCAACCCTTTGTTGAGGTAAGCGTAGTTCCAAAGCCGCTGTTCAACAAACTCCGCATTGTAAGCGTACTCATCGAAAATTTCCTTGTCCGGAACAAATTCAACGTACGTCCCGTCGGGCTCGCCCGATTTCTTCCCCTTCTTCTCCTCCTTCAGCTGCCCTTTCTGGAACACGGCCATGCTGTACTTGCCGCTTCTGTAGGAGATGATCTTGAAATAAGAGGAGAGTGCGTTGACTGCCTTAGTACCCACTCCGTTGAGCCCTACACTGAACTGAAACACTTCGTCGTTGTACTTCGCTCCGGTGTTGATAACGGAGACACACTCGAGCACTTTACCGAGGGGAATACCTCTGCCGAAATCGCGAACGATTACTTTGTTTTTGTTGATCGTTACCCGGACCTCTTTTCCAGACCCCATGATAAACTCATCAACACTGTTATCGATGATCTCTTTTAACAGGATGTATATCCCGTCATCCACATTCGATCCGTCCCCTAACCGTCCGATATACATACCGGTCCGAAGCCGTATATGTTCGAGGGAACTGAGTGTTTTTATCTTGCTTTCATCATAGGTGTGGACCGGATTTTTCGTTTTTGTTTTGGTCATGCAGCAGGCCTCTACTTCAAAAGATGTTTTCTAATCATACCCTTTTTTGGTCTTTTTTTGAAGAAAAGAAACAGTAATGATTCCCAAGGTCACCAGCCACTTCAACGTCCCCCCCTCTTTTCGCACTAAGGACGGAAAATCGATGCACGCTACTGCACTTTTTTTGAGGTCAATACCGATGCAATTGCCGCCTAAAAGTGTGGCGCACAGTTCACTGAGAAGCGGATTGTGGCCTACGACCCCTACCCGCTTCTTTCCGGTACTGTTGATTTCCGTTATTACCTCATCAAGCGGTGTATCCGGCAGGAGAGTTTCCGATTTTATAAAGGCATCCCCTTTCATTCCAAATATATCGGCAAATATATCTGCTGTTTGCCGGGCCCGGACATAGGGAGAGGTTATAAGCATATCAAACTGCACCTTTTTTTCAAGAAATTCGGCCATGATCTTTACTTTTTTCTTTCCGGTATCGGTTAACACTCGCTGACTGTCTCCTTCCGGATTACTATCTTCTGCAATACCGTGGCGAATTATATAAAGTTCCATGCGTTTCCTCCAGTTTTTACTATGAAGTTTTTTTCACTTCCTTTCAATAAGGATTGATTTTTTTCATGGATGATTTTATCTTTAGAGCTAGAGAGGATTATGAAACCGCGGCACATAATTCTACTGATAGCAGACAGTTTGCGCTGGGACTCAGTATATCAAAACGGCGGCAATAAGCTGCCCTACATATCGACTCACAGTACCTCGTTCCATCAGGCCCGTTCCGCGGGCTGCTGGACCCTGCCTGCTACCGCCTCCATGTTTACCGGACTCCTCCCCCACGAGCATAAGGCCACTTCTCAAACCCGTTTTCTACACAAAGACGTTCCTACGTTGGCAGAACGGCTCAAAGATGAGGGGTACAAGACCCACATGATAACGGCAAATATTGCTACGACCAAAATCTTCGGGCTCGAGAGGGGATTTGATGTCGTAAAATACGCCTGGGCCATGATAAATCCGAAGCATCACGGACTGCACGGTCTCAACGAACTGCTGGTCCTTGTGGGAAAGCCGAGGATGCGGAAAATGCTGCTATCTCCAAAATCGCTCACGGGCCAGCTGACCAGCGACCTGCGGGCATCCAGGGTGTGGCTGCAGATGACGGTGGACACGATCCTCGATACCTGCCGGAAAATCGTCAAACGGATGGACCGGCAGAAAAAAAACTCCTTCTTCTTCCTCAACTTGATGGAAACGCACTTTCCCTATCATATATCCGACATGTTTGAGTTCGCCGCCAGAGGATTCATAGAAAAAGCGCGGGAAGCGTACAGCATGTACCATCTCCTGAACCAGTCTTACCTCAAACGCAACAAGTTCTACCTCGATGCGGAAATGCTCGAAAATCTTCAGGAACGGCAGCGCTACGCGTGGGAGCTGATCTCTTCCCGTATTGATGAATTTGTCCGGGAAATGAGGGAAAACCACCAGGCGCTGGTCATCTTCGGCAGTGACCACGGAGACAACTTCGGCGAAGACGGATGGCAGTATCATTTTTCCAATGTCACCGATGCGGGAAACAGAGTTCCGCTTTTCTGGATGGAACCGGAAAAAGACGGTGTCCATGCCGTTGACACCCCGATATCCTGCAAAGACTTGTACGGCTCCATTCTTCTCTCTTCCGGCTTGAACGACCCCTCATTCTTTCATATTACGAAATCGCCGGAGCGCTCCCAGACCGTAATAGAATCATACTGGTACAATAATCAGGAAAAGACTTTGCCAAAATACCGGTTTAATCAATTCGCCTTTGTCGCCGACAGTACAAAATATGTATTCCGAAAAGGAAGATGGCTCTCAGCTCCGGTCACCACGAAAAACGAGAAAGAAGAAAACCTGGTTCTTCTCCCTAAGTCAATCCATCCTCTGCAGGAAAAACTGGTCCCTCCCGAACAGCAGGACGCCCTCCGTACACGGTTTGCCGATTTTACCCGCTTTTCCAATTACGTGATGGGTCTCAAGCGGGACGCCCGGAAGAAATCTCCGCTGCTATTCTCCTGAGCCCGGGCAGACTATGTTCATAAAATCGGTACCACCCCTCACAGAGCCAACTCAACGTCTTCGGGTCCCCTGTTATGGGGAGACGGTGTTTGAGGCAATCACCCGCACATAACTTTAAATAGAGGCATTCTCTGCACCGCGGGTTAAACATCGCTTTCTGTCTACCGAAATCCCGATACCGCTTAGAAGAGGCAAACTTTTTCCAGCTTTCATGCATGATAGTACCCAATTTTAGCTCCGGCTCTACAAAGAAATCGCAGGGGTACACATCACCGTTGTGTTCCACCACGAAATACTGCCGGCAGTTCCGCCCCATCGTACACATGATATACTGATTGTTGACCAGATACTGCAGTACTGCATCAAAGTGACGAACAGATACTTTACGGATATCTCCGTTACTCCACTGGTCATAAATCGAATTGAGGAACCTTCCCCACTGCTCTCCGGTTATGGCCCAGGGGAGGGGCTTTCCATTCTCATCGAATTCGACACAGGGGATATATTGATGATAGTAAAAACCGTGGTCGCAGAGGTACTGATACACCTTCTCCGGATGTTCTACATTTGCGGATGAAACCAGTACAAGAATATTGAACTCGACGTTGTGTTTTTTCAGAATGGATAGTCCGCGCAGAACGTTATCGTGAGTCCCTGCTCCCTGCTTGTTTTTTCTATATACATTGTGCAGCTCTTCCGGCCCGTCAAGACTCACTCCGAGAAGGAATTTATACCGGGCGAACAGCTCCGCTAGTGCATCATCGACGAGAGTGCCGTTGGTCTGCAGGCCGTTTGCAACAACCGAACGGGGCCTTCCGTACTTCTGCTGAAAAGAGACCACTTTCTGAAAAAACTCGAGCCCCATCAGGGTCGGCTCTCCCCCCTGCCAGCCGAAAGAGTAGGCAGGCTGGAAGGTCTGCATATAGCCGGCAATCATAGTCTCCAACACCTCGTCACTCATTCTGTGCTTTGGGGTATCGGGATAGAGACTGGATTTCTCCAGATAGAAACAGTAGGTGCAATTCAAGTTGCAGTCTGCGGAGGCCGGTTTTACCAGTAATGAAAACGGTTTTTCTTTTTGATTTTTTGCCATCGTATATATTGTGTGATAGAATACAACACAACCACTTTTTTTTCCAGAAGGGGCCTGCTCTGATTTGAACCGGCCGCATATTCTCTTATCTACTCGCGGAAACTGAGCGAATACCGGACCGGCTCTTCGAGGGTGAGAATATCGAGGAGGGGGATTTCATAACGCACCCCCGTATCGAAACCGTTTTTCCCCTCTATGACCGTCCCGCCGGTGCGGCGGACAATCTTCCCGTTTATGTAGACGTCGAAGACCACCTTCGACTGTTCGAGCACCTGCTGTACCGTTTTCTCCTTCGCATATTCTTCAAAGGCGTACCGGTATATTTCCAGTATCAACTCTTTCGAGTCCGGTTCGAGAAGTCCCGACATATAGGTTGAGTAATCATCGAGAGAGGAGAGCCGGAGCACTCGCTCAACAATTTGGCGGTAATTGTCCCGATCGAGGTAGAGGAAGAGGGTCGTCACCTCTCCTTCCCGCTCGATCCGGGCCGCTTCTTCTACATCGGGGCCGACCTGTTCGAGGAACACCTGATTGATACTCTCAAACCGGACAACAGTGGAGAGCCGGCTCCGTTCGGAGGCAGCGGCCCGAAGCAGTTCCAATTCGGGGATCTCGGCGAAAACCCGGTGCATCTCTTCGATATCGAAGAGCTCGGTAGCGGTCGGGTCCTGACCGGTAAAATCGATCAGATCATCCAGATAGCGGACCAGCATGGGAGAAAGCTCTAAGTCTACCGACGTGGTACCGGAACCGTCTTCGGCCATATAGATCTCCTGTTGCACTGAACAGGAAGAAAATGCCAAGGCCGCTGAGAGGAAGATACTAGAAAGGAGGGCTTGATACTGCTTCATACGGCACAATATATCCCTTTGTTCACCATTCTTCAATAAAAAAACAGGCTTGCACTTTGCATTCTTCCCCGGTAGTATAACTCAGTATGAAAGGCGTAATTGTTGCAGCAGGATACGGCACCCGGTTTCTCCCGGTAACAAAGACGGTCCCGAAAGAGATGATCCCCCTCATCGACAAGCCTTCGATCGCATTTATTGTCGAGGAGTTTATTGCCTCGGGGATAAAAGATATCATCATCATCACATCGAGGCGGAAAAAGGCGTTGGAAGATTTCTTAGACCGGGAAATCGAACTGGAATCGGTCTTTGAAAAGGAAGGGGCGGATGAAAAATTGAAGGCGATCGCCCCGTACAAAGCCCGGTTTTTCTTTGTCAGGCAGCAGGAGATGCGCGGTACGGGGCATGCCATGATGCAGATGAAACCGATTATCGGTAATGAACCGTTTGTCGTCGCGTACCCGGATGATCTGCACTTCGGAGAAGTCCCTCTCGCTCGGCAGCTTATTTCAACCTATGAGGAGACCGGCTGCACTGTGTTAGCTACGCTGCACGATCCGCCCGATATAAACCGGTATGCCGTACTCGAACTCGCCCCCGACAATTTTCACGTTACCGGCATCGAAGAGAAGCCGCCGAAGGGAAAGGAAAAGAGCAGAGAAGCTTCGATCGGCAGGTTTCTCTACACACCCGATTTCATGGATTATCTCGAAGAAGGGTGGGACCGGCATGTAGCGGAGAGCAGTCCCGGTGAATATTTTCATACCTACGGATTGGACCGGTTAATCGAGAAAAACAAGGTGGTATATAAACGGGTGGAAGGGGAGCGACTCGACATTGGGGCCCCTTCCGGGTATCTCGAAGCGATAATCCGCTATGCGTCCACCATTCCGGAATTGAGGGACGTGTTAGAAAACGCATTGGAAAAAGCAGGTGCAGCTTACGGAGACGATTCGAGTCCAGCCGCTTCTCTTTGATACCGGTCCCCCCACTCTTCGTACTGTAGGGCCTCTTCCCCCCTCCCCCGCTTTCTGCACCCTGCCGCATAGATACGGCATTTACGGGCCAGTTCCCGGCAGGCCGCCGTCCGGCGGTGATGCGGGAACCAGTTCGAATCGACCAGCGCTTTCAATCCAATAAGCCGGAAATACTCGATATGACCGTATTTTTCCGAGAGCTGATCGCCGTGCCCGGCCTGTTTGATCGTAAGCGGTTCATCGAGGTAGCAGATCTCTTCCGCTGCGGTAGCCCGGAGCCAGAACTCGTAGTCCTCCGCAATTTCTAAATCTTCTCTGAAACCGCCGAGTTCTTCAAAGAGGGCCCGCTCCATCATAACGGTCGACGGACCGATGATGCACTTTTTAAGGGCATCATCGAAAATGTCTCCTCGACTCCGGTGTTTCTGCCCCGCTTGTGAGATTTCCCGAACCGTTCCGTCTTCTCCCCGGCGCAGCCACCGTTCCCCGGTGTGGGAGAAACGGCATGTGTTCATTCGGCCTGAGTGCATGCGGCATGTTTCCATCAGCACAAGCTGCTTCTCGAGTTTCTTAGGGCTCCAGAGGTCGTCCGAGTCGAGGAAAGCGAGATAGGCCCCTCGGGCGGCTTCGCCCCCCCGGTTCCGTACCGCACCGGGCATCCCGGTGTGGTTACATTTCAGATACCGGGCCCCGGTATGTGCTGCTAACTCCCTGCAGTATCGGTCCGTACCGTCGGTCGACCCGTCGTCCGCGATGATCAATTCGAACGTGCGGCAGGTTTGGTCTAACACGGACGATACCGCATCCTGTAATAGGGGAAGCCGGTTATAGGTTGGGATGATAACCGAGACACGGGGCGTCGAATCCATAAACGATAACCATAGTATAGTGTGCTTTGCGTATAATTACCAGGAACATAAGGACATTCTATTGACAGTGGGAAGGCTTTCTTTTAAGATACTTTCACTTTTTATGGCGAATATTCTTTTAACCAACCGCTGTTTTCGCAAATGTCCTTACTGTTTTGCCCAGGAGTCAATGGGCGGGCCTGATGATAAAGACAATATGTCCTGGGAAAACCTCATCTATGTAGCGGACCTGTTTTACGCTTCCAATGAGCTGCATATGTCGCTTCTCGGCGGGGAACCGACGCTGCACCCTGAGTTTACAGAGATCGTGAAATATCTGTACAGCCGCGGTTTTAATCTCTCTGTGTTTACTTCGGGAGTTATGTCCTCGAAAAAACTGCAGCATGCAGTCGACGAGCTGGGCGGCCCCCTCGAGAAGAAAAGCCTCTCATTCGTCTGCAATATAAACGAGCCGAAAGACACCCCTTCTAACGAAGGGAAAGCCCAAGAAGCGTTTCTTGCCTCATTCGGCCCTTCAACCATTATCAGTTTCAATATTTATCACCCCAATTTCGATTTGAGTTTTGCCGTGGACCTTATTAAAAAGTACGGCTTGCGGCGGCATATCCGGGTGGGTGTGGCCAATCCGATACCCGGGTACAACAACGCACACATAACAGTAAACGAGTTCCGCACGACAATGGAACGATTGGTCTCTTTCGTACCGATGCTGGAAAAAGAGCACATCGACCTCGGTTTCGATTGCGGTTTTACCTCCTGCAGCTTTACCGACGAAGAACTCGGGAAATTGGCCCGGCTCGGCAATAATGTCGGCAGTTCGATAAAATTTACCTGCGGCGCCGCCCTCGATTTCGGGCCGGACATGCAGGTGTGGCACTGTTTCCCGCTGGCCACTATCCACAGAAGGTCGGTGTACGAGTTCGACTCGCTTCAGGAAATAAAAGACTATTTTATGAATTTCAACAAAGAAGTGCGAAAAATCACTCCCGGTGTGTTCGAAGACTGCAGTACCTGTATGCATATGGAATCGGGCCATTGCCGGGGCGGATGTCTCGCCCATATTATCCAAAACCATAGAAAAGAATTCGATGAGATTGTACATACAATTACTGAGAAGGTGCCATAGATGGAACGTACTCTCGTGTGCCCCCATGATGCGGAACTTCTCTCTCATATACGAAACAGAGCAGTCGTCGTCACAGCAGAAGGGATAGACAATGCGCTCCGTTTTGGGGATGAGGTGGTCCGCACCCATGAGCTGTACTGCATGTGGTGTAATGAAAAACGGGCACTGACCGATGTCCTCCCCAATCCGGAAAACGTCCGCATCCCCTTAGCACTTTCCGTAGAAGAAGTGGGAGACTTAACGAAAATCTTCGACTATGCCGCCCTCTATGCCGGCTCCCGTATTCGGGTCTATTTTCCCGCTTCACACAAGAGGAACATAACGGACGTGCGCATCCTTGCCTCTTTAGGTGTCCACTGCGGTTTTACATTTGATGGTCCCTCATCGGTTGATTGGGACGCGTTAAACGACCTGATGGTGTACAGTGTGTACAACAGCGCCCCGCACGCGGAGATCGAACCGTTCGCTTCGGTGATACGGCGCTACGATCCTACAAAAATCACCTACATACTGAGCTCCCTTTTCGAAAATCCGGGCCTCTATTTTCATGTCGATAAAGACCGGCACATCGCTGCAACCCATGAACAACTTATAAACCGGCAGTATCTCGGGACCGGTCTCGAGGACCTGGCCGACCTCGAGCAGACGTTTACCGAGATCGATGCGGAACAAGCGTGCCGCGAGTTGTTCATCGACAATGCACCGTGCGCCACCTGCGAAGCGTTTCGAATCTGTGTCGGAACGTTCCGGAAAGCGTGCGCGAGCGATACCGGGTGCCGGGACCTCATGAAAGAACTGTTAGAAGCGTGTGATTATCGTTATACAAAGAACATACAACAAGTATGGCAACCTTAGTTTTTAAACCAACTACTGCCTGCAACGCTTCGTGCAGTTACTGTGCAGTCGTCGCCCATGGAAACCATGCGACTATAACTGATGAGCTCCTCCAGGTTGTGTATCGAAGGATCGAAGAGTTTCTATCCGGACATCCATCTGAGGACCTTTCGGTCATCTGGCACGGGGGGGAAGTTGCCCTTCTTGGACCGGCGTTCTTTCGAAACGTGCTGCAGCTTCACAATGAACTCAGCCCCGCTGTTCAGGAGCGGGTCTATTACAAAATCCAGACAAACGCCACCGCACTGGACCAGGAACTCATCGATACATGGAAACAGCTTGGCATTACTACAGTGGGCTCGAGTTACGACCCTCTGCCGGGGATCAGGTGCTTAGGAAGCCCTCGGTCCTCCCGAAAGTATGCCGAACGGTTTTTCAAAGGTGTGGCCCTGCTCGAGAAAAACGGTATTACCTGGAACGCTATCTATGTCGTGCATAAAAAATCGCTCGAAACTCCCGAAGCCCTCTATTTTCATCTTACGAACATGAACCTCCGGGGGCGGCCCCAGTTTAACCGCATCTACATCTACGATAAGGACCGGCAAGACCTTACCGTATCGGGCGAAGAATACGCAGAGTTTTTGGGCAGAATAATAAGAGTGGCCGTGAAAAGTACGGTCAGATTTCCGAAACTGAACCCAATCGACAGCTTTGTAAACCGGGCCGCAAACCCGCAAGCTTCTTTACCCTGCGTGTATACCGGCAACTGCGCCCATTCCTGGCTGTATATCGGCCCTGAGGGCGAAGTATCTCACTGCGGAAGATCGGGAGATGAACAAATTATGATGGCCGGGAATATAGAGGATGTTTCGATCCGCGGCATTCTCTACAGTGAAAAACGGGAGGAGTTTGCAGTCAGGTCCGCCTATTTACTGGAAAACGACTGTAAAGGATGCCGCTTTTGGACCATCTGCCACGGAGGCTGCCCCACGGACGCTTTTATGCGTAACGGGACCCTGTTCTCCCGCGGCAGCACCTGCGAGTGGGTCCCCCTCCTAGCAGAGCAGTACCTCGAACCGCTCTACGGCATTCGGTTTCACTAACACGATCTACTTTTCCGAGTTCCATATTAGAAATCGGTACGAAAACCATTTAAACGGTACCACAAACAACAGGATTGCAAGCACCAGTCCTGCAAGCCTGTACGCGGAGGTGTCCCTGAAAAGGCGGGTTATAAGTTCGACAACAGCACCTTCTACAAATATGGCAGCAACTGAGACAACTTGAAAATGGAAAAATCTGGTCAGTGTAATCCTGTCAAACCGTGCCGCGCAGGAGAAAGCGTACGCCCCCTGCAAAAAGAAATTGACAATCGTGGTTGCCTCCGCACTCAATACGGCGGCAATACCTGCGGAAGTGATGAGCACCTCTTTGGTAAACGGAATATGGACAGTTTCCAGTTTAAGTGCAAGCCAATCGGAAACGCCCGAGAGGGCGAACACTTCTAACAGAATTGCATTTATCAGGAAAGCGAGAAAACCGACAGCGGCAAATTTTACAAACGGTAAGCTGAAAAGTTTTGCCGAACGGGACATCGATATCTACCCTCTCGAGAAAGGTCCATAATGCCGGAGCCGCAAGACCACGACCGAATTGATCATAATCAAAAACTCCCGCAGAAGGATCAAGATGCTTATTCTCGACTTTTTATTACTGTTAGGGAACCAGGGAACGGACTGTTCACTAATTTTCAGTCCATTCATCCTTGCAAGATAGAGCAACTCGACGTCGAATGCGGAAACTGTCCATCGATTGCCGGCCGGATGGACCGAAAAGATGTGCATGGAGGCGAATATCCGTTTTGCATGCTCCGTTGACAACAACTTGAACCCGCACTGGGTGTCCGCAATATCGTGGAGAAAAAACATCCGCCGCAACAGATGAAAAATAAAACTGCCGGTTGTTCGTATATGTGAGCCGCAGGTGAACCTGCCGATACGTTTCCCCGTTATGAGCACCCCCGGTGATGCCCGGGAAATCATATTTTCGATCTCGCCCACCGGTACCGAATCGTCCATGTCCTTGATCAAACAGTACTGTTTTGTTGCCAGCTCGATCCCGGAGCGCAGAGCGAAATGCTTGCCGCGGTGTTTTCGCCGTATAAACCGGACCCGTTTATCCTCTCTATAGAGGCGCTCAGATTGGTCAACCGAAGAGATGGTACTGCCGTCATCGACGACGATAATCTCCCAATCGTGACAACACTCGGACAAACACCAAACGGTACGGTCCAAAGAGCCGTCATGGAGGTTCGGCAATTCGTTATAACAAGGGATAATGACTGAAACACTGATATCAGCTTTTGTCTGCTCATGCTGCATAAAAATCCCGTCTCCGTATCTAGTACCGTTTCAGCGGATTATCGGCCAATTTATAGATAACGAACCGTTGCTTTGTTTCAAGGTCTTCGATTTCTGCTATCAATTCGTTCTCACTATTGCCTGCAATCATTTTATAGTATTTACGTGTTACACTATTCGGATCGAGTATCCTGCCGTTCGCCTCCCCTTCCTCTTCTAAATCGATCGAGGTTTGGTGGGTGCTGAGCCAGATAAACACATATTCCGCCCATTCGATATCCTGCGGAAAGTAGAGATTCAATTCGTAGTCGGACCGCTCGCGGGTCCACCCGAGAAACGGGACATTCGTCGAAACTCTTGCTCCCTCCGGGACCGCTTCGTAAAACAGGTCGACTGCCGACTCGGCCGCCGGGTTCTGCCAGAGCATGTCCCGTATGAACGTAGACGAATAGTAGACCGATAGAACAATTGCTGTTGTTAGTATTGCAATGATAAAGAGTTTTCGTATGTACCGGCCTAGAAACCGGACCGCATCAATTACGGCGACTATTGTAAACGGGACCAGCGGTGCGGACCAGTGCATGGTAATGTCCCGGATAGGGGTAAACACATTAGGAGTAGCAACGAGAGCGTTTTGTAAAAAGATCGGAATATTCGCGATCATCACCTTAATGCCTAACACCGGCAAAAAGCAGACAGGCCGCAGAATCCGCAGGAGGTATTTCAGCGTGCTGTTGGAAAATACAAAATCCAGTAACACCCGGGGCTGCCGGATAACGGTCCGCACAGCCTCACGAGGCGAACCACCGAAATACTTGTAATGGCCGAAAAAAACATAATCTTCTCCGGCAAACGCCGGGATTATCCAGGCAAGTGAAGCAAACAGATAGACGAGTGAGCCTACCATGATAAGAAGACCGATACTGTACCTGCGGTCATAGACAAGTACGAACAAGCCGAACGAAAACACCAGAAGGGCCATCAGCTCTTTCGTTGCCAGAGTGAGAAGCAAGAACAGTACTACTGCAGGATACTGACGCTTTATCCAGAAAAACAGTGCCCAGAGAAAAAATCCCACCGCCATGATCTCAGGGACAAAGTATGATGAAGAGGCCGCCACCGTCGGATACACTGCATACAGGAGAGCGCTCAGCAGCCCGTAGAGATCATTTTTTAAGATGGTCCGGGCGATCACGAAAACAGCGATTACCCCCGAACCGATACTCAAAGCCTGAATGACAAACAAGGTAAGTGCATAGGGGAATAGTGCATAAAAAGGCAGCAGTACAAACAGGATCGGCGAGAAATGGGAAGCAAAGAGGGTCAAGGGACGGCGGGACCCGAAGAGTGCCTCCGGGTTGAACTGTGTATAGTGAAAACTGTTTTCGAACAGACTGCCTTCGAGTGCCGCATCCATCGATTCGACAAAGATATAGAGGTCGGTGACGAGACCGCATCGATTAATCCGAATAGCGGGGCTTGCGATGTGAAAAATCGTCACCAGAACAGCAACGATACATACACCAATAAGCTTTTTATTCACCTGCTGTAATCGGAGCAAATTCGGCCTCTCCTTGTATGTTCAGATACGATTCCGGTATACCGCAGCATGTCTTATCAAACAGACATCGGGAACAACTTTCAAGTTTCCTCGTGTGATTGCTCCCTGAACAGTTTACATAAAAATTTCGAAAGAAAAACCGGCGTTCCTTCCGCACACACACCGGCGGACCGTTGATTTCGATCCACGTCTTCGTCTCGATTGCGGTATCGAAAACAGCATCGATTCTCTCCACTGTATCGGTGTATCTGACTGCATCGTCGACGAACCGCAGTGAGACGGTATCAATATGTTGATCAACGGCGAGCCGTATCGTTTCTAAAAGATGTCCGGCATTCTTTTGATATACGGGGACTTCGATAATAATGAACGGTGGCTGCCGGACTTTCGGTATCTGCATGGCACGAAGCCGCTGTATGCCGGAAAGGGTCGTCTCCAGAGGGGTTGGAATCCGGAGGATGCTTCTATGGGTCTGTTCATTGTGGCCGAATAGGGGAACGCGGAAGAAGAATACGCCGAGATAGTACAGATCGTGGATGTCCTGTTTGGTCAGGGGAACATGCAAATCGGTTCGGAACATGATCCGTCTCATCCCGAGCTCTACCGAACGTTGTATGATATCGGCGATGTTGATATGGGTGATGGGATCGGTGTAAGGGGCCGACGTGGAAACATCGGCGCAGGGTCCGAAACCGAGGTCGAGATCTGAGCCGAGTTCTACACTGTCACAACCCCGTTCTGCGGCAGCAGCGAGGTCACCGAAAATTTCCTCGAGCGGTCGGTTTATCTCAATAAAATAAAAATTGACGATCATCTCTTATATCTCTTCATTCTGCCCGTCGTCTATGTGCTTATTGTATACCGACCGGTTCAGGTTGTACGTTCTCGACGCGTTTTTACTGAACACCTTTGCTATGTTCATCTGCTCTTTCGGAAATGTTTCGGTAGAGAGCACCTCATACGGCGGGTCGGGATCGAAACCGATTTGAAACCGCTCTACATCACGCCGCATGGGGACACCGTTTAGCAGATACATCGTATTCATATGGATAAATGTAGGGTTTATTCGTACCGAGAACCGCACACTGTCTACGAAACTGTCATACCTTTCGCCGGGAAGGCCGAGGATCAAATAGATACTGATCTCTTTATTAAGCGTTTGGAGAAGGCCATAGCCACTTCGAAATTTCTCCATGTCAAAATCACGGTGGATGTTCTGATGGACTTCAAAATTGATACTCTGCAGGCCCACATCGAAATTCGAGTAGTTTCGAAAATAGTGAAAGTTTTTTTTGTGTATCCTGTCCGCGTACACCTCGATGGGAATAAAAAGACGGCCGTATTCTTCCTGCAGCTGTGTAAGGAGCGCATCATACTGTTCGAGCCTTTTAGCAAGCCCCGAGGCCATGACCGGATCGAGGAAATGAAACCGCCGGACCCCTTTTTCGAGCAGAAACCGCATCTCAGCTTCGATGCGCTCGAAGGGGAAAAACCGGACCCGCTGATACTTCTCGGATTCAAAACAAAAGGTGCAGTGGTGAGGGCACCCCCGCATCGTCTCGATCATCGCCCCGAAATGGTGAGTATTTTTCAACCGGATGCCGTCGTTTAAGTACGGACTCGGAATCTCATCGAGATTGGGGATGGGGCGCCGTTTTTCCGTCTCGACGATGTTCCCGTTTTCACTGTACGTGATTCCGGCGATACGGTGTTTGTCGGCCAGCCCGGTTTCAAGAAAATCAGTTACGATCTCCGTAAATGTTTCCTCCCCTTCACCGTCGACTACGATGTCCACATACGGTCGTGCTGCATAATCGATGTAAGAGTTTGTAACCTCCTGCCCGCCGAACACAACTACCGGGTCCGATTCGGCTTTGATGAGCTCGGCAACGGATTCGGTTTTTGCAACACTCCAAATATTACAGGAGAAGGCAACCATGGCCGGGTCTTCCGCTAAAATGGCGCCGGTGATCGATTCCGAGGGTTCGTTTACGGTAAACTCGAGCGGAATAAGCTCAGCCCCCTCCCGAATGAGGCTGTTTTTTAACGCGTAGTAGCGAAGGTAATGGATTGCTAATGAGTATTCATTTTCAAAATTTATCGAGACCAGTACAATGTTACGTTTCATCCGAATGTATCGCGTATGCGTAGCACGCTGCCTGACAAAGACCGGTAGCGTGGAGAGGACAGGCAACGCATACATCGAGTAAGGGTTTTTTTGTCATTGCTTCGGTCTTCCTTATATATTCGGGACCGACCGAAGAAAAATCTGTGAAGCCGGAGAATGTAAAATCTTTCGAAACCAGGGCCATGCAGGGGTTATATGAGAAGTCCGGATTCACGATACAATTGTTACGGTAGTTATTCTGGTCCAATTCACACACATTTTTGATAGTAGTGTAGCGCATGATGACTTGCAATTCGTCTTTGTTGAAGAGGCAGAGGGGGAACGGCTTGGCGAATACGAGCTGGACACTGTTGATATTGACTGAATCCATAACAAATGCTATGAGCGAGAGTATCTTTTTTGTGTACTGTTTTAGTGCGTGGAGCGGGACATACATATTCGATTTGTTTGGTGACGGAAAAGCCACTGCAAAACTCAGTACGAACTCATCGAGCAGTCTAAAATACTTGTCGAAAAACTGCCAGTTTTCAGTCGTTTGTTCATGGAGGTTGTACCGCAAAATAATCGGGACCCGTTGTTCGTTAGCATACCGGATGTTTTCCATAAGGTTTGCAATCTGGCTCGGAGAATATTCATTGTCCTCCTGAATGTGAAATGTCACCGATTGAAGAGCGTTGGGCGTGATCAGCTTCTTGAATTTATCCAATTCTACCGTTCCGTTCGTGGCGAAGTAATACTGCATATCCGAAGCGATGATTTCCTGCACGAACCGGTCGATATCGGGTACGATGGAAGGCTCACCGCCGAATACATTGACGACGTTCGTCCCTTCAGCCCGCAGATTCGTCACTAGTGGTTTATACGAATCGAGGTCCATAATCGGCGCGTTTTCACTCATCGCTTCCCGATTAAAGCAGTACGAACAGTTCATATTACACTGAAAGGTAGGAACAACAGTCAACTGACTGGGAAATGTGGTTTTTATATTGTCCTCAATATACTGTTCCAATCTCTGCCGGTACTGTTTCTTTGACCCCGAAAATATGGCGTCGATATCGAGATTTCGAATTCCGGGGAGCAGTGCCATATGTATCAGGGTATCTTCGAACTGTTCATCCGGTCTTTGTTCGATTATCCGGGAAAGGGTTTTGATCCGCTCGAGTCTAAAGTAGCGGACCAACGTTTCGGACTGTGCCGGACACCGGTTGAATGCGCCGGCATAATCTTCGGTCGAGAGGGTTTTACGGCCCCGGAAAGCGAAGAGGGGATCTATGAGCAAAAGCCTGTACGCTTCCTGCTTTACCGATTCATTTTTATCGAACAGATACGGTACTATCTTCTCGCTCGAAGCCGAGCTCCAGTTCCTGTCCAGTTCCCGAAGGTCGATAAGCGCCTGTTTGGCCGATTCATCCCGGATATTTTCGACTTTTGTTGTCTCGCTTTGCTTGATCCGCACCTCTTTTGCGAGCTTATTCTGGACCCGGGTAGTGTCGTCAATTTTGATCTCTTCCATCAGTTCATTCTTGAACTGCTTGAACTTTCCCAGCAATTTCCCCAGCTCGCGGAATGCCACCGGGATCTTTGAAGGAAAGAGAAAAAATATAATAATGCCGAAAAGCAATAGCTCTCCGAAGCCTATTCCAAACATTATTTCGCTCCTAAATGAAACACTTTTCCGATTCCGATACTAATGGCGTAGAGCAAAACGAGAGGAACGCTTAAAAGAATCTGGGAGACGATATCGGGAGGGGTAATAATAGCGGAGACGAGAAAAATTGCCGCGAAAAAGTATTTGAAATACCGCTGCAGAGTTGCGACTTTCAGCACGCCGAATGCCATGAGCAGAATCGTTATGATCGGAAATTGGAACGCTATGCCGAAGGCGACGAGCAGCCGGGTAAAGAACTTGAAGTAGGCGCCGTACGAGATGATCCGGTGCAGGGATTCAGGAAAAAAGACTTCCGATTTGAGAAAATCCAACGAAACGGGAATGACGAACGAGAGCGAAAACCCGATACCGGTTACAAACAACGCAAGACCGGCAATTGATACAATCAGGATGACCACTTTTTCTTTTTTAAGAAGGGCCGGGAATGCATAGGAGACGATCGTCGTGGCGATCAAAGGTACATCGAGCAGTAATCCGGTAAAAAGGGATATCTTCAACCGGGTAAGAAAAGCTTCCTGGATTTGCGTAGTGTAGAGACTCTCCTGCAGGTATCTAACGAGAGCATCGTACACCCATGGGAATAGGAAATACCCGACAACCGAAAACATCACGAACCCTACAATATCAATAAATATCGATCGACGAAGGATTTTTACATGGTTTTCAAAGGTCATATTCGGTTGGGGAGATTTCATAAACCTCTATATCCTCTTCTCTGTCGTACAGCAGATGCACCGGGGAATAAACTGCCAATTTCTCTTAGTATCAAAAAAAAGGGATACTATCAAGTATAACACTGTCTATTCCCGAATATACGAATTACTGATACGTACCAACGCTTCCTGAGCAAGCTCATATGCACGGCGGTTCCATTTCTTCTCAACCTTGACGAGATAATACGTTGCTGCTTTATAATCCCGCATATTGATATAATTACGTCCGATTCCTAAAAGAGCATAATGCTGTAGATGGAGATATTCCTGCTGTTTCGTTTTCGATTTAAAGGGGATCCCTCCATCCGGGTTATCATAACCGGTAGCAGATAATACGAGCAGATAATAACGAATGCTTAATTTCGGATCGAACAATTCCCGCTCGTAAATCATCGCTCTAGTGAAAAGGGAACGAACAAAGATTTCCCAACTCTCACTAGTGAGCCGGCTTTTCTCCTGTACTTGTTCAAACAAGCGCAGGCTGATGTGAAAATCACCGGTGTCATAGTAGGACCTGGCCAGATAAAAAGTGAACAGAGTGTTTTGGGGATACCGGTCGGTAAGCTCCTTGAAAATGGTGACCGCCGTTCCCGGGTCTATCTGTTCTTCCAACAGGATCTTCCCTTTAAAAAACAGATAGAGATCGGAGAAGAGAGTACCGTATCTGATAGCTTCATCGACCTTTTCAAGCCATGTACGCTCCTGCCCGATACTGTAGTAACGGGCAAGCCCCTGAAGACCCTGAGCATCGTACCAGACAGGAGAACCGGCTTCGATAGAGCTCGTCGTTTTCACCGCCCGCTGGATGTAATACAAGCCTCTAAGCATATTATCAGAGATGAAATCCCGATACGCGATAAACAAAAAGACACATCCTGCAAGCAGCTGCGCCTCTTCAACCCTCTGAAGTTCAGCAGATAAGAGTGTGTGCACCGTCTCGATCGATGTCTTGTAGAACTGCGATACTAGTGCGTCTTCAGAATCGAATTTCCGATACAAGACGGTTTGCCAGAATTCTTGATATACCTGTAAAAAGGACCCGTACGGGTGCCGAGGGGCTTCTCTTTCTATCCGGTTGATGAGCCTCTCCGTTTTATCCCAATCATGCGCATGGATCGAGTCCAAGGCGGAGATCATCGCTGCTTTTAGGTCCAGGCAAAAGGAGAGAGACCCGATCGTAAAGAAAAGAGAAAAAAAGAGAAGTATTCGGTAATTCATGGAAACGAATTGGTCCGATAAACGATAGTTTCGGCAATTACCAGGTCGAGGTTCTTCACACCCCAAATGGTAAGCTCAACGATCCCTTCGGATTCTGATGGTAATTCGGCCGGCTGGAGCACCTGTTTTATCGTACCTGGCTGCCCGTCCGAAGCAGAAGCAGTTTTCTCAGTATAGTCGGTCACATCTTTATAAACAGCGGTTTTTGAATCGATTTTAACGATTATTTCCTCGCCCTCGTAACTCAGCTCGAAGTTTTCTTCGCCGGTCTCCCGGTCTACAAGATGGACAATGGAAACCTCGCCGGATGCGAGATAGACGATACTGCCCTCATTAGAGAGCATCGTACCGATACAATCCGGTTCCTGAGGCGGTCGGTATTGTGAATATTCAATGGTAAGAGTGTCTTCTTCGGACTCAGAATCGGAATTGCCATCAGCTCCGCATGAAACCAACAATCCACCGGCTAAAAGAAGCAAGAGAAGGGCGTATGTCCCCTTCTTACTTTTCCTCATCTGTTGTTTTTGCTTCAACAGATTCTTTCGACTCATTCTCCTCCGGTGAATCGATTTCATTCATTCCTTTTTTGAGTTCACGAATGCCTTCTCCGATTGAACGACCAATTTTCGGTAGCCGGGAGGCTCCAAATATCAGGACGATTGCGCCAACCCCTATTAATATCTCTCCCGCACCAATCATATGAGAATCCTACCTTCCAGGCACATGCACATGTCGGGTCTATACATAGTACTACTAATAGTAATATGTGTAATAGTAGTAGTACACACTGTCGGAGTAATCGGCGTAATCCTCTATATAGCAAGCCGCTGCGGCTACGCCCCCGATAACGCCTGCCACCCCGAGGGATTTTTTTGCGATTCGCTTTAGAGCATCACGACGAGTAATCAAGTCATCACTAATCTGCTTTTTATCATTATCACTCACTACACACCCCCTGATGATTTACTTTAACCCAGTTCTATTTTTTTGTCAATGTATTTAGTTCAAAATATTCAGGTCAGGGTGATCACCGCGATAATCACACCGGGTTTTCAATTCTTCTTCCACCCGCACAATGCGCTAAATCGGGACGGACCTCCTCTGGTATAGCTGGTCTTATCCATTAATACCAAGGAAAGGAGTCTGGTGATTCTGGAAAAAGAGCAAATTATGGCTGGGCAGCCGGGCCGATGCGTGGCCGTAAAATACGGGATGACTTTAGTCTAGATGCGATGGTTTTACTGCAGCGGCGTATCCTTTGATACGGTGAGATCGACATCGAAATCATCGGTACCGGTAAAGGTACGAGATTCACTAATGGCAGTAGGTAAGCTGTTCTCAGAGGCCGCCTCTCCGGTTTCAGCTGTACCGTTTCCGTTTTCGTCGTGAAAAAGGAGAATGAAGTGCTGTGTGGCATTAAAATAGCACTGAAATTCTATCTCATTAATAAATCCCTTATCGGTAATTTTTATATTTTTTGTAGCATCCGCCTCATTAGTTAGGTCCGTGTTGCCGTCCCGTATACGCAACACAAGTGGGGAGGATTCGGTTACAGGACCCAACTGCCCGTAATTGATATGAATCCTAAGAGATATATTGTCGCTGTGCTCTCCTGATTGGATGCCCGATTGTAAATCTTCCAAAATGAGATAAGGTATTCTTCTGTACTCTCCGTAATACATGTTGAACCGGAGAATCGGCATTATATAATCACCTGTGTCCAGCGTGCCGCTGCCATCCTCATCAGAGGCGATATACAACTGGACCTCTTCTCCGTCATCGTGTTCTTCGATGTTGAGATCTTCGAACACGATATCCTCATCTGATATCCCGTCGCTTAGCTTCTGGGAGTGGACCGGGGCAGTCCCGCTTCCGGGGCCTTCGCTGCCGTAGAGGGTAAAGTACACATCATTGGATCCACCGTAGGTAAAGCCGGTAAGCTCGAGCGAGGAGGTTACTTCCGTGTCGGAGTCGTCTTCGGTATCACCAGCAAGGTCGCAGCCAGCCATACATATCAGTACTACCGCAGAACAGAGGAGAAGCAAAAGGTAACCTAGTTTTTTTATCATACGATTCATCACTCCTCCATCCTCTCATAGAAAAAATCGAGGGGCAGAGAATAGATTGCCACACTTTCATACGCTGAATAATTTTGCGGGTCGGGAGAAATGGGATGAATGAAAAGGGCTTTATCAGTGCCGTCCAATTCGGCAGTGCCCAGATACCGCCAATCGTTACCGTCATTGATATTCATGGTAATGGTGGCGGTTTTATTCAAGTTTTTATCGGCAATTGTAAAAATAAACTGGTCCTGGTCATCCTCTTCGGATTCCGGTTCTTCCGTTTCCACAGCAATTTCTCCATCGGCGTTAATAACGTCCGTTTTCTGCATCCGTTCGAAATCGAGTTTCTCCCCGCCAAGGTCTCCATCTTCGTAATTGAATGCAAAATAGAGCTGGTCGTTCTCCAGGGCCAAGTCCTGATACCCGATAAAATAGGAATTATCGGTATCGACATCGTAGTAGTAATCAACGATATTAAACCGTCCTTCCCCCCAGAACGTTTCCGCTTCCGTTTCCGCTAAGAAATAGTCGTCTATAATTTCCTGCGTAGAGGCAAACCCGCCGGGCCGTTCCTGCGGGTCGGTTATCCCGTCTGTCGTTACTTTGTAGCTAAACTCGTAGACGAGGTCACCGGCTTCCACTTTGATAAAATAGAGCCGGTCATCCTCGAAATAGTAGTAGTCCGGTCTGAGTACGGAGTCAATATACGAGAGAAAAACTGTGTCACCTTCTATCTGGGCGCCGGTTTCAATGGTAAAATCAAGCTTGCCCCCGTCCGGTTCGGCGGTAACCACGAGGATTACTTTGTATTCATTGGCATTGTCGTTGCAAATCAGGACAAAGACACCCTTATTGCCGGTGGAATAGAACCCCTCAGCACTGAAATCGCTCGGAAGTTCGAATTTTCCTTTACGGAGTATATCATCCCCCAGGTCGTAATAGTACATATACACCGTATCAGAATCAGAGTCATTCCAATCCCATTGCAGGATGTAGTAACTTCCCTCATTACCACGGTCTACAAAGAAGTCATCACCATATTCATCATAGTCGGAATACTCAAAGTGGGCTTCGAGCTCGAACGGATATTTAAGAAAGTCGGGCTCTAAAAGAAACGAATCGCAGGAGAAGAACAGGAAAACGAGGAGCAGTGCTATACCGATTAGGGCGTATCGAACCTTGTTCAAAACAGTACCCTCATGCCGAGTGTTAATAACAGACCCGGTTGGAAATACCAGCTCCCCGCTATCGGAATAACCGCGGGGGCCCCCTCCCTGTTTACCAGCAGATCGACTCCCTCCCCCATGGAAGCGTAGAAGATACGGGGGGTGTACTCGACATAGAACCGGACCCGCTTGAAGGGGGACAGTTCGCCCAAAATACCCAACTGAAAGCCGAACGTGTTCAACCGAGAGAAATATATCGGTTCATCCGAAGGGAATACGATCCTTGTATAGACACCGGCGGATGCAGCAATACGGAACAGACTCCCCGGCGGCAAGAAATACCAGCCGGCCCCGAGGACGGGAGAGACGAAGAAGAGGCTCTCCACTCCTCTCTCGAAGGCTGCAAGCGAGAGAAAATTGTTCTCGATATAGAGATTTATATACCCGAACCCCGGATAGAAGAAGAACATCCCTCCCGGTACCAGTGCGAACTCGTACATCCTGATCCTGCCGTCTATGCCCCAGTAGCCCGGTCTCTCCTGTTTGAGCCGGTAGGTGAGGTCTTCTTCTTCGATGACGAGCTTCTTTTTCTCGATATAGTAGTCGGGATTACGTGCGGTAAATTGGACTGAAACGTTATAGGGGAACTCGATCTCGAGCCTGCCGCTCTCATCTATGGTATATTTCTCCCCGCCCTTTACTGTAATGACCGTCCCGGGGTCTCCTTCGATAGTAAGTGTTGCAGCGAGCCCTTTTACCTGTTTTACCTGCACATCTTCTACCACCCGTTCCGTGACCACTTCTACTACTTCCTGGTCTAACGGCGGGAACGCCCCTTTTACTTCATCGATGATCGCAGGAAAGATAGTCTCGTACAGAGCGGTTATCTCGAACGCAGGAATTGTCTCTTGGTACGAAAAGGGGGTCGTCTCGGAGAGGAGGTCTCCCGCCCGGACCGCTATTGAATATCCTCCGTCCTCTACCGGAATAACGGCGGCGGTGAGCACACAGTTCGCCTCTTCCCTGTTCTCTTCGAGGACGATATCCACCTCTTCTGCAATGACAACGGCAAGGTATTCGTTGAAGACCCGTGTCTCTTTTTCGGCTATCTCGGCCCCGGTCAGTTCCTGGATGAACAGCTTCCGGGGGATTTTCTCCTGTCCGAAACAGTGGAAAGTGGAAAAGAGAATCATCACCATAGTAAACAATGCAAAACGTTTCATCATTCTATGCTATATTTGTACACTCCTGTTTCTGCCATAAAGTAATAAAAGTTACCGTTTGCCGAAATACACCCGGAGGCATTATGTCCTGTCGGCCCGTAGTAACGGGCCCGGATCTCGCCATCGAGGGAGAGCACAACGACATTAGGTTCATCGATCGGTGAGTTAAGATCATACAAGAGGATCCCTTCTGAGGTAATACTTGTGTAGAACTCGGGATAGCTCCTGCCGCCATCGTTGTTGTCAAACTTGCAGAGATCGAGGATTTCGATCGTCTCCCAATCCCAATCTTCATTATCATTCCATTCGTTGACATCTGCTGCCGGAAACGCTCCCAGCCTGATCTCGAGCGGTTCTTCTAAATCTACATTGTCACTGCTTACGGTGGGTGCTGCTACAATGTAGAAGGTTTCATCGGCGTACTCCATTCCCATCACCCGAGTATTGTCTTTCAAAGGAGCAACCGCCTGAATAAAATCGGACCCGACACTGAAAAACTGGACCTCATCCCGTTCGGTTTCGTCGTTATAGAGGGAAAGCCCTACCGTGTCTGTACCGTCATACGAAAAATAGGCATAAAAATCACCCCACACATCGGAAGCACCGGTAGCATTGACCCGCAGTTTTCTCACGACGTTGTCATCATCATCGAGAATGTATTTATCGTCATCGCTTGAAAGATAGGTAAACACCTCTTCCGATGCACTTTCGGAGACTTTAAGCTGCTCGTCCGAGTCGTCCCCAACATTAAAATAAAAGTCATATTCCTCGTCTACAGTAAAGGTACTTTCATCGATGACATATATTTTTTTACCCAATTTGGCGATAATCATATCGTCAAATGCTGTGATGAGCGGGTCGGAATCATCATCCCCTCCCCCTTCTATGGTGAGAATGTCGTCGAGGTTGGGCTGGATAAGCCCCAAATAGGAGAAAAGTGTGCCGGGATTAAAGAGGTCACACCCGAAAACCATGATAAAGAGGACTATCAGTGTGACAATAACAATACTGCGTCTCACAGCTTAAACGTTATGCCTCCTCCAAACTCGAAATAGGGCGGGTTTCCGTCTTCATTGCCCTCTGCCCAGAACCACTGTCCGCCGGTAAACAAATAGAGTGAAAACCGGGGAAAATTGAGGTCGTATCGAAACCCCCATTCGGAGCCGATCGTAGCATGGAACGGTGCGGTACTGCCGGGAATAATGTAGATATCGGCTGTAGGGCCGATATATATGCACAACCTGAAAACCGAATTAGGAGAGATAAAAGGATACCAGCCGATACTCACCCCGAATGTTGTATTGAGCATGCCTGTGGACCAATCCACACCTTCTTCCCACAGTTCGTACGCATGGGGCAGATAGTACACCCCCATTCTTGCACGGACCAGGAGAAAATCCGGAATAAAATGGTAGCGAAGCAATCCGGTAGCTCCAAGCAGTTTACGGCTCGTTATGAGTGCGGAAAGATCATATTTTACCACCGGATAGAGCGGCGGAATTGTTATATCCCGCTGTTTTTCATTCCCGAGTTTGATGCTCATCGTCCGGTCGTGATAATCTTCTTTCTTTATAACCAGATCGAGGACCGTTTCCGCCTTCGCCGCAAACTCGGCTGTACCCCCCTCGATCGTAGCGATCAGTTTCTCACCACCGAGGTAGATCTCGGCCCCATCATCCTTAGATGTAAACGTTATTTCCACTTCTTCAGCAACAGAAACGACCTCTTCTACTATTTTCGTCTCGATTTTGACCTTCTCACGCTCGACGGTAATGACCGATTCGGGAAGCGGTTTGAGGTTTTCCCGCACCTTACCGGCCATCAGTTCGGCGGCCTCATCGACGGTATCGTAGATGGCAAACCCGGCTTCCCCTTTTTTTGCGGCAGAGGTAGCGATTCGCCCTGTAAAAATGTCGTAGGCCTTGACACCGATAAGTATTTGCTGCCCTTCTATACGGAACACGCCGTTTATCACCACATCAGCGCCGAGGGATTTGGCAAAATCGATTATTTTCTGTTTTTCAAGAAGTGCTTCTCCGGTAAGTCCTGCTGCCCCGGCTTCTTCCCGGACGGTGCGGACATCGATGACGTTGTACCCCTTGTCGGCGAGGAGGACGGCAACAGTATCGGCTATGAGGAGCTTGATTGTTTCACTGTTTCCGAAATCTTCTTCGGAGAGGTCTACCGGGTCGAGCACACAGATGGTCCGCTCGACTAGATTCTCATCCTGAGCGGGGCTCGGAACAGCAATGCCCAGACCGAACAGTACGAGGAAAACAATACAGGAAAAACCTGCACAACGGCCAATCATGGATGTATGCCTTCTCTATCTATTATGCACTAGGAAGTGGTACAGCGCAAGGATTTTTTTGGGGGGTTGTGTGTCGAACTAGTAGCGGAGTATCTTTGGACACTTTGAGCTCGACGTCATGATCGTCGGAGCCCGCGGTAAAATTATGCGAGGTCAAGGTTAGCCAACCACCCGGCTGCGTCTCTGATTTCGGCCCCGTCCGGATAGGTTTTTTCCCGGGGCAGAGATTTTACCAGCTGAATCTTTCTGGAGTCAGGAAAATATTCTGAAAACAGTTTAAAATTGCTGCTCAAGGAAGTATCTCCGGTTTTTACTTCTATTAGATGAGTCACCGTGTTATTGATACATACCGCAAAGTCAATTTCTTTTCCGTCCTTCGTTCTCAAATAATTGAGTGAGACATCATAGCCGAGAGAATCCTGAATCCGGTGTAGTTCTTTTAATACAGCACATGCGGTGTAATTCTCGAGTTTACCGCTCTCTCCTGAGGCGACCTGTGCTGTGTCATAAAGGTAGTATTTAGGCATTTTTAGGATGGACCGGGCAATGTTTCTATGGAATGGTCTGACCGGGAAAATGAGATAGAGATTTTCTAAATATGAAAGCCATGTTTTTACCGTTTTTGCATCCCGCTCCAAATCCTGTGCGAGAGACGCATACGAGACAGGACTACCCACGTTTCTTCGGACCAATGCTATCAAGGTTTCGATGGACGGGATATCCCGTACCGATTCCATATCGAGGAGGTCCTGTCTGAGAATTATATCGGTATGGGTTTTTTTCCATCGCCTGTAGAAACTTTCCTTATCTGCGAGAAACGGCTCGGGAAAACCGCTTACCTGCATTATTCTCTCCAGCGCTTTTCCCGGAGGGACATGTTCTTTTACCTCTTTTATATCAAACGGGTGAAGATGATAGAGAAAGTATCGGCCGGCCAATGAATCACCTGCTTTGCGGGAGGTATCGAGCCTGGCACTACCGGTGATGACATATTTCGGCGGAATGCCTTCTACATCATAGATGCCTTTTATCCAGCTCTTCCAATTTCTCCTTTTATGCAGTTCATCAAATATGATAAGCTCCTTCGAACGGTCCCAACCTTTCTCCTCCATATCCAAGCGGTGTTCCGGGTAGTCCCAGTTGAAATAGTCATAGTGCGGTGTTAACATTTTTGCTAAGGTAGTTTTTCCGCACTGCCGGGGACCGGTGATCATGACGATTTTAGATTTCAGGTCTCTTTGGATTGCTTCGGCAAGATTTCTTTCCATACGACTATAATACACACTATTCCTGAATAGTCAAGACTTTTCAGGAATGTGTTCCCGAAAAGTCGCAGCAATTCACACCCTGCGTCTTTCAAGCTGTTTAGAAAACCATGCTTCCCGCATTGCACGAAACTTGCACTGTTTCGGATTTTTCGAGGCGTTCAATTGGACAAATCAGAGAAAACGGTATATATTGTACAGTGAGGATGAAACGTTATTTGTTTTTACTACTCCCTCTTCTCGTTTTCATAGCGTGCGACCCGGCCGATTACTTCAATGAATACCGGGACGTAAATCTCATCGACGGCAAGGGGTTCGACTCCGGTGATTGGGAACCTGACCGGGACGAGTCGTACTACATGAACTTCGAAGAGGTCTCATCAAGCATTGCCGGCAGTACGGGGGACCTGCCGGACGATTCCGGTATCTACCGTCTCGAGATCCCCAATCTCGTACCGAACGGTGATTTCGAGACGAGCACGGTCGGCGACATTACACCTGCACCCTGGAGTGAATCCGGAGGATTTACCGGAGACGTTGAGGTTATGAACAGCTCATCGACCGTAAATGGTGATACGAGCAGAGCCATGTATGGAAACACCCTCTTTTTCGACACCACTGCAAAAGAGGAACGGCTTGACTACAACCTGCGGGCCAACCTCCTCGACGGCTTCAAAGAGGGGAAAAACTACCTTCTCAGGCTCGACCTTCGCTCCAATCAGTACACAGCCTATGAATACAACAACGGAAGTTCCGGTTTTGCCGGGAATTCCTGGACGATGCAGGCGGGAACAAGCTGGGCAATAAGATATTTCCCGGATGAAAACATCGATCCGCTTATCACCGCAGAGTCCGGATCTACACTCAATTTCTCGATCGGAGCAATTGATGAGGGAGTGCAGAGAGTTCACACCGGATATATCGACAACTTCCGGGTTGTCCGTACCGACATCGACCAGTTTGTCCGTTACGAGGTACCGATTGTCGATTCCGATGGGTCCAGACCGGATTTGATAGACGGGTACTATAAGTTCT
>CAZQKT010000022.1:0-34193 GCA_964594055.1 uncultured Spirochaetales bacterium | reverse complement strand
TCTTCAGCCTAACTATTTGACAGAGCAATATATGTAGTTTAATATATAAACCTTACTAATAAACAAGGAATATCTGCTGTATGGCAAATAATTATATAGAAATCGATATCAATCAGTGTAAAGGATGCAGACTATGTGTTACCGCATGTCCACATAAATGCATTGCAATCGGCTCGAGTTTCAATGAGCTCGGGTACCAATATGCCAGATTTGAAAATCAAGAGTGTACTGCATGCGGTTTCTGCTATTATACTTGTCCTGAACCGGGGGCAATAACAGTGTATAAAAACCACAGAAAGGAATCTTTACATGAATAAACAGCTGATCAAAGGCAATGAAGCAGTTGTGTATGGGGCACTGTTAGGCGGTGCAACCCATTTTTTCGGATATCCGATAACTCCCGCCAGTGAAATTGCCCACTCCGCCTCGTTGTTGTTTACCAAGGCGGGAAGGACATTTTTACAAGCCGAAGACGAAGTAAACGCGATCAACATGGTATACGGTGCTGCAGCAGCGGGGGCGCGGGTCATGACGGCAACCTCAGGGCCCGGTCTTTCTCTGATGGCGGAAGGGATTTCGTATATCGCAGCCTGTGAGTTGCCGTGTGTTATCGTCGATGTTCAGCGTGCCGGACCGGGTCTGGGAAATATCTGGCCCGAACAGAGCGATTATAATGCAGTCGTAAAGGGAGGGGGCCATGGTAACTATAAAAATATCGTTTTAGCCCCCAACTCTGCTCAAGAAATGTGTGATTTTACATATCATGCATTCGAACTGGCCGACAGGTACCGAATACCGGTTATCATTCTCTCCGACGCTTTTATCGGGCAGATGATGGAACCGGTCGCTCTCCCCGATAGGGTGAAAAACGGGGAAAGAAAAGAGTGGGCCCTGTACGGGGACAAAGAAAGCAGAAAGAACCTCATCACTTCTATTCTCATGAACATCGATGTCTTGAGTGAGCACAATTGGCATCTCCAGAGTAAATACGAGAAGATCGAAGAGGAGTTCTACGATGCTGAAGAGATCGAAACCGAGGATGCTGAAATTCTCTTTGTCGCCTACGGAATCAGCTCCCGTGTCTGCATCACGGCCCTCCAGAACCTGCGGGAAAGAGGAATAAAAATCGGATTATTGCGGCTTAAAACACTGTTCCCTTTTCCAACAAAACGGCTGCGCGAATTGCGCTCCCAATTAAAAAAAACAATTGTAGTTGAATTGAGCAATAAACAGCTCACGCAGGATGTACTTTTAGCAATGGAAAACCATACACCCGTGCTGACCTATAACTGGCTCGGGGGAATAGTACCATCAACCGAAGAGGTGCTCGATAGAATCGAGGCGGACCTCTAACGGTCAACCAGGGACCTGCAATCAGGGGCCCGTGATACAAAGGAGATTGTCCATATGGTTAAACATAAAAAACCTAATACGTTTTACGATGTATATACGAGAAAAGAGACGGACCGGAAGGTGACCCATTACTGTCCCGGATGCGGTCACGGTAACGCGCATAAACTAATCGCCGAACTCATCGATGAGCTCGGCATACAGGACCGGGTAATATTCATCTCACCGGTGGGGTGCAGTGTCTTTGCATACTACTACTTCGATGTCGGTAATATCGAAGCAGCGCACGGAAGAGCACCGTCGGTCGGCACCGGCATCAGGAGAAGCCGTGAAAATGCTATCGTTATTTCCTACCAGGGAGACGGGGATCTCGCCGGAATAGGGATGGGCAGCATTGTCCATGCCGCAAACCGCGGCGAAAATATGACCGTCTTTTTTATCAACAATGCAATTTACGGAATGACCGGCGGGCAAATGGCACCGACAACCCTTATCGGACAGAAAACACAAACCACCCCGCTGGGGAGGGCCCCCGGAAGAGACGGCAATCCGCTCGGGATGTGTGAAATAATCAATGCTTTGAAACTTCCCGTATATATCGAACGGGTATCACTCGGAAATCCTGCCCGAATTATGCGGGCGCGCAGGGCGTTCAAAAAGGGGCTGCTCAACCAAGTGGAAAAAAAGGGATTTTCCTTTATCGAAGTGCTCTCCCCCTGTCCGGTCAATTGGAAAATGAGTCCTCCCGAAGCCCGGAAGTGGATTATGGAAACCCTCGAACCGGAGTACCCGGTAAAAAAGTTTCGGGACATCGGCAACAAAATCGATACGGAAACAAAGTTCCCGTTCCTCGGTGACAATGAACTTCTCGCTATGCTTCGAAGCGACAGTGAGGGGCTGCCTGTCACAGAGAGTGGAAAGACAATCGAGACCCAGATGATAAAGATTGCCGGGTTCGGCGGTCAGGGAGTTATGTCGGCAGGAGTGCTGTTAGCCGACTGTGCCGCAAAAGAGGGACTCCACTCGACGTGGCTCCCTTCGTACGGACCTGAGATGCGGGGCGGTACGGCAAACGCTAGTGTTATTCTCTCTTCCGAGCCGATCGGATCTCCGGTAATAAACTTTCCTAACGTTCTCATTACCATGAACGGCCCTTCTCTAGATACATTCGAAGAGAAGGTAAAACCGGGCGGACTCATCCTGATCAACTCATCTATTATCAATACCAAAGTGGCCCGCAAAGATGTGCAGGTTATTTATGTTCCGGCAACAGAAATAGCCAAACAGGCCGGTCTAATTGCTACGGCAAATGTTGTGATCATTACCGTGTACCTGCTCGCAACGGGAGTGTTAGAGATTGACACACTCCGCTCGATTATCCCCCAGTCGATAAAAAAGGCGAACCTCACCAATGTAAACCTCAAAGCAATCGAGATGGGGATAACTTTTTATGAAAAGAATGTGTCGAGCGAAAATCCGCAGGTACCGCCACAGGTACCAAACCTTAGGTAAGGCCGAACTCCTTACGAAGTTCTTTTTCAGCATCCTCTTTCAGAGAAAAGGAGTGCTCGTCCGCGGGGAAAGATTCCCGGAGTACGTCGGAGATAAACTCCTTGACCGCATTCACCTGGGCCGAATAGAGATCGGCGTATACTTTAACAAATTTTGGCGTAAACCGTTTAAAAAGCCCCAACAGGTCATGGAACACCAAGACCTGACCGTCACAGTTTACTCCGCCGCCGATTCCAACGGTGGGAATGCTGACTTTCTCAGTTATTATTGCGGCAAGCTGTTTCGGTATAGCTTCTAGGATAAGTGCGAATGCTCCCGCTTCTTCCAAAGCTATCGCGTCGGCGACCACTTTTTTCGCTTGATCTATGGATTTTCCCTGAACTTTGAAACCGCCTAAAAGAGCTGCGGTTTGCGGTGTTAAACCGATGTGGCCGAAAACCGGAATTCCGGCCTTGTGTATTGCACGTACGGTTTCCGCGACCTCTTCTCCTCCTTCGAGCTTGATACTGTCCGCACCCCCTTCTTTATACAGAATGCCTGCATTGGTCACGGCCTGTTCAACCGAAATATTGTACGACATAAAGGGGAGGTCCCCGACAACATGGGCCCGTGTGACGGCCCGTGTTACCGCCTTTGTGTGATGGAGCATTTCATCCATGGTCACCGGAACTGTGTCTTTATAACCTAGTTCCACCATTCCTAGAGAATCACCGACTAAAATGATATCGATACCTGCTTCATCCACGACCAGGCCTTGAGGGTAGGAATACGCGGTTATCATCGTTATTTTTTTCTTCTCTTCTTTCATTTTCCGGAGATCGGTTGTCATCACTTTTTTTACTTCTTTAGGTCGATCACTCATTCGTTACTCCCGGGTTTTCATTTTTTTAAGACAGATTAGAAACAGAATAGAGAAAAAACACTGTTTGCTCAAGCCGGCTCGGCACAATGAATATAGTGGTGCGGACCGTGGGGATAGAATTACCCGAAAGGATTGCATAATAATACGAGTTTATGCCACTATTGAGCCCACGTAAGAACCCTTACATATAAGCGGATTCGCGTGGAGAAGAGTGTGAATGCGAAGAACTGTATAACCGATGTAAAAGGGATCGAGGTGGGGCACGCCGAGAACAGAGAAGGAGGTACCGGTTGTACTGTGGTCCTCTGCGGAAAGGGAGCAACAGCAGGAGTTGATGTGCGGGGCGGGGCCCCCGGCACCAGAGAGCTGGCCCTCCTAGATCCGGTTAATCTTATCGATCAAGTACATGCTATCTATCTAAGCGGGGGGAGTGCTTTCGGTCTCGACGGGGCCGGGGGCGTCATGGAATATCTCGAAAAAAAACAAATCGGAATCGAGACCGGAAAAACCAGAGTACCGATCGTTGCGGGCGCGGTTCTTTTTGACCTTCTTGTCGGCGACCCCTTCTCCCGACCGGAAAGAGAAATGGGAAAAGCTGCTTGTGAGGCGGCATCGGGTGATAAAAGTCCCCAGGGCAATGTAGGGGCGGGCACCGGCGCCGCTGTAGGCCGAGTAGCCGGAGCAGCACACTTTATGAAAGGAGGTTTGGGCTGTTCGAGCCGAGTTACCGAAAGCTTGGTAGTGGGGGCCCTTGTTGCAGTCAACTGTGTTGGAGATGTAGTCGATGAGCGTAACGGTGAAATCCTCGCAGGAACGCTCAACGAAAACAAGGATGGATTTGCAGACTCTGCGTACCTAGTTTCTCACCCTGCACATAACGATTCGAATCTGCTTACAGGCAATACCACCCTCGGTGTAATAGCAACAAACGCCCGGCTTACGAAGGTCGAGGCGACAAAGGTTGCGATGATGACCCACGACGGTCTGGCCAGAGCAATCCGCCCGATTCATACGATGTACGATGGGGACACCATCTTCTGTCTTTCTATCGGAGAGGTACCGGCAGAAGTGACAACGGTCGGTACAATAGCTGCCGAAATTATCTCGGAAGCAATCGTCAATGCTGTTGTTCACGCAGAAACTGCATACGGTATACCGAGCTATACAGATTTTAACGGAAAGAGGAAGAGATGATGAAAACAGCTGTAATCGGAGCAGGGGCCATGGGTTCCCTTTTTGGGGGCAAACTTGCTGCAGCAGGCTATCCTGTCGTTCTCTACGATATCAATCAAGAACATGTGGACCACATAGCAGCACATGGGCTCATCATAGAAGAGCCTCTCGAGAAAAGTGAGTTGACCGTAGAAGTAGAAGCAACGTCGGTCCCGGAGGACCTTGCCGATTGTCAATTGTTTATTGTTTTTGTCAAATCGACTGCCACAGAGGCAGTTGCCCGCCGATTCTCTTCGGTAGCTCCTCGTGAATCTATTGTGATGACGCTCCAAAACGGCATCGGAAACGAAGACATTATACGGGAACGTTTCGGCATCGAACGTAGTGCTGCCGGGGTTACTTCGCACGGGGCGACTTTCATCGGTGCCGGGAAAGTTCGGCATGCAGGGAAAGGACCTACGTATCTTTGTATGTCGGACAAGAACAACACACGGCTCGAACCGATTGTCGAGATGTTTACGAAGGCCGGATTCGAAATGCATGTAGAAAAGAATATTGAAGAACTCATCTGGAGCAAACTCATTATCAATGTAGGTATAAACGGATTGACCGCTCTCACCGGCCTTACAAACGGCCGGCTTCTCGACTTTGCTGAAACCCGGGAGCTCATGTGCGAACTGGTAGCGGAAGCGGAAGCGGTAGTAAAAGCAAAAGGGATAAGCTTGACCTTTGACAATCCGGTAGAACGGGTCTATGAGGTAGCAGAGAAAACCGCCCTCAACCGGTCTTCTATGCTCCAAGATTTTGATAAAAAGGTTACCTCTGAAATAGATTTTATAAACAGTGCTATTGTGCGCGAAGCTGAAAAGCTCTCCATCCCGTCCCCTGTAAACCGTACCGTAACCCGTCTGGTCAAGACATTCGATGCATTGCATAAGGAACAGAGAGAAAACGAGGGGACCGACAGATAATGATCAACCGGGCTGAACAGAACGTACTGGCCTATATCAACAGAGATGAACTGATTAACCTTACCCGGGATTTAGTAAGAATCGACAGTGTCATACGACCCGACACCGGAAATACTGAGCATGAAGTAGTCGAGTTTGTCCGTACGTGGATTGAAAATGAATTGCCGGTTGCTCCGGAAGTTATAGAAGTAGAACCGGGCCGTGAGAATATTGTTGTAACAATCGATTCAGGAAGAACCGGGCCGTGTCTCCTGCTCGAAGGCCATACCGATGTCGTCTCAGAAGGGGACAGAAATCTGTGGGAATTCGGCCCTTTCAGTGGAGCTATCGATAGAGGGAAACTGTACGGGAGAGGTTCATGCGACATGAAAGGAGGACTGGCCGTTAATCTGATTACGGCAAAAGCACTGCTTGCCTCAGGCGCACCTTTTAACGGCACGTTGAAACTGGCAATCGTCTGTGATGAAGAAGAGATGATGATCGGTATTAAAGATTTCATCCGCCGGGGCTACGCCGATGATGTCGATGCTGCCTTGGTAAGCGAACCCGAAGAAAACCAGCTCTGTCTCAGTATGAAAGGTGCAATTCGGGCTATTGTCCGCGTCAAAGGTAAAATGGCCCATGGGGCAATGCCGTTTACCGGTATTAATCCTAACCCCAGAATGGCCCGCATTATCCTCGCCTGCGAGCGTTTTGAAAAAGAAGAAATTAAGCGGTGCGGGAAAGACCCTTATTTAGGGTATCCTTCCATCACCTTTACTGTCGTTCAGGCACCGCCTCCGGGAGAACCCAAACAGTTAAATGTCATGCCTTCAGACGCGGTGGGATATATCGATATACGGACCACCCCCAAACAGGACCATGAGACGGTGCGCGCGCGGTTGGAGAAAATCCTCGAGGAACTTGCCGAAGAGGACAGCGGTTTCACTGCAGCAATCGAGTTTATCGAAGACCGTCCCGTAGTATCTATGGATAAGACCGAACCCATCGTTAAAACCGCGGAGACAGCATACAGAGATATTACCGGTAGAGAACCCGTCTACAGCGGGGTCCCGGGGGCGACGGACGGGACATTTCTACGGGCATGGAAGGGCATTCCCTCTCTTGTAAACGGTCCGGGACCGAAGTTTATGCCTCACCAGACTGATGAATATATAGAAATTGACCAGCTCTACGAGGCGTCCCACATATATCTCCTTACAGCCGTCCGTTTTCTCCGGTAAGGACCGGGCGGACCTCTTTTACAAGATTCTTTTCACCATCCCGGATCTCGAAGAGATAGAGCGGTTTGTCCGTGGGGACACCGTCTTCCATACTCCAGGTAAACTGAAGCCCTTCGAAATTTTTTACATTTCGACAGTATCCGGCCAACACGGCCCTCTCTTCCTGGAGTTTTTCAGGGCTTCCGGTTATGTTGGTCTCTTCGATCGCCTCTTTGATCATGTAGACCGCATCGTAATAATGCGTGGAGAGACTCGGAGGAGACATGCCGTCGTGGTCTTCGGCATACGCTTCTTTAAAAGCGTTCCACCGTGGTGTGTCGAGCTCGGGATTGGTATAGTTATAGATCATGGCCCCATTAAGAGCACTGCCGCCCGTGGTGTAGAGGGCCGCATCATCAGCACTGTTGAAAATGAGGATTTTGGAATTGTCTTCCCACCCTCTGTTCCTGAGCTCTTTGATGATCTTGGCCGCCTTTTCCGCGTTACAGGAGAGGACAATTCCGTCCGGTTCCTGGGAGAGTGCTTTCACAATAAGCGGGCCGAACGTAACTGCATCGGTGGGCACTTCCACTGTGTTGAGCACTTCGACACCGGCTTCTTGTAGTCCGATATCGTGCGCTTCCGCCATTCCCGGCCACGGTCCGTAATTTTCAACGAACTGAACAGCAGTTTCCATGTCGGGATGGTCCTCCGCCCAGGCAACAACTATCGGCGGCAGTTTCTCTTCGGTCGAGGCAAACCACGATATCGACCAGGGGAAAAACTGGACTGCATATTCATAAGAAGTGGTTGCTGTAAAAGAGATCATCTCAGCCTCTACAGCTATGGGCATAGCAGCCATAATGACCGGTTCGGGAACAGGTCCCATCGCCACGAGAGACCCCCTGTCGGTTATTTTTGCCATCTCTACGGTCCCCTTCTCGGGGCTCATTCCTGTATCAATTCCTACTACTTTGACCGGCGTTCCGGCAATACCGCCCGCTTCGTTGATCTCGACCTCTGCTCGTTTGGCCCCCCAGAGCAAGTACTCTCCGATACTCGCAATCGGTCCGGTAAGACAATCCAAGAAGGGGATTTCCCATTCATCCACTACAACCGTAAGCTCTTCTTCCGCACCGGCCGGCTCCGTCGCTTCACTCCCCTTCGTCTCGGCGGTCGCTTTTTCTTCCTTTTTACAGCCGACCGTCATGACTGTAAAAACAATAAGAGAAATGAGAAAAAATGTTCGCACTGTTCGTTTCATTCTTTAAACCTCCTGGTTTATTTTTTTATATTTTCGAAAATCTAACAGATTTTGCACTTTATATACCACTCTTTTCGTGATTATCCCTTCCGGTTTTATCACTAATACGGCGATTAGAAGACTTCCGTAGATGACGACCCGCCACGATGCCACCTCCGGCGGCAAAAGGAGCGGCAGTCCCCACAGCACCGGTGCCGCAAAAAAAGGTCCCCACATCGTGGTATATCCTCCGACAAAGAGCATAGTCATAGTCGTACCGATGAGGTGAAACGTAAAAAAATCGGGAAAGAGATTACGCATAAAATAGGCGTATAACACCCCGGATGCCCCTCCCAGAGCACTTCCCGCAGTCTGCATCAGCATACCGAGCCGTTTGACATTCACCCCGAATGAAGACGCCAGGTCCCGGTCGACAAACACCGCGGAAGCGGCCCTCCCTAAACGGGAGCGGTCGAACCGGTTAATAAGGATACCCACAATAAGGACGAACGAATATGCAATGATGAGCAGGAGTATTTTGCTTATCATCGGATCTTCGTGGATATGGGGAATGCCGAACATGCCCAGTGTACCGCCGAGTGCTTTCGTGTTTTCGACGACTGTCTTCGTGATATAGATAAAGGTAAAACCGACAATGACAACGGCAAAACAAGGAGCATCCCCTATGGCCAGTGAGATGATAAAGCCGACCAGCGCGCCGAGGAGGATTCCTGCTACAAAAACCACGCCGAACGGCCAGCCCCAATTGAGCGCTGCGAATGCTCCGAAGTAGCCCGAGATGGTCATGTTGGCAATGGTGAGGAAGTGCAGCTGCATGACGCGGTAGGGAAGATAGAGCGACCAGCTCATGAGAATATAAATGACTGTTATGGCGAGAAAATAGTATAACGGTAAAGACAAGGTTATAAATCCTCCTTACATTGGAAAATCACAGTTTCATTCCGAATAAGCCGCGGGGTTTGACCAGAATGACAACAAGTAAAATGACAAACGCAATAGCATTCGACCAAGAACCGGCCCAGTATCCCTGGATAATCGCTTCCAAAATGCCCAAACCGAGCCCGACCACCAAGCCTCCGGTAAGATTACCCAATCCCGCAATAATAGAGACCGCAAGCACCTTATGTGCAACTTGTTCGCCTAGCGCAGGAGAAGCTGAGCCGAGAACAATGGAGAGCAGGACAGCTGTCAGTCCTCCCAATACACCGGTCAGGGCATAGCTTGCCAGCCCGGTTTTTAACAGCGGTATGCCGACAAGTTTGGCCCCGTCGGGGTCTTCTGCGATTGCCCGGAATGCCCGGCCCGGTTTTGTTTTGTACAGAAGCCAAAAAAACACCGAGACAGCGATAACTCCCACAACAAGTGAAAAAATCTGGCCCCGGGTTATATTTACCAGACCTATATTGATAAACGCCCCGCTTCCGGTCAATTTTTCCGGAAAGGCGATCGGAAATCCGCTGTTAAACTCATGGCTTAAGATATCGGTAATAATCATCCCCAATCCCAGAGAAATGACCAGCGTGGTGTTGATGTCAACTTCTCCCCTTCTTCGCATAACATGCTGGAAAATCGGGGCCGTAGCAACATTGAGTACCACAGAAGAGGCAATGCCGGCACATACACCTAAAAAGAGGTTGTTTCCTGTCAGCCCCATTACTACCCATGCGATGTACATGGAGAAGACCACCAATTGGGGATAGGAAAAATGGATGACCATAGCGACGAGCAGAAGGAGATTAAAACCCGTGACGAGAAGGACATAAATACTGCCTAAGGACAATCCGTTGATAACCTGCGCTATAAAAACTTCCATAATTCCTATGCTCCTAAATAAGCTTCGCGAACCCCGGGGTCGTTGAGCAGCTTCTCGGCACTGCCTTCCAGAACAATTGAACCTGTTTCCAATACATACCCCCGCCGGCTGTTTTTCAGTGCCTTGTATGCGTTCTGTTCTGAAAGAAGGATCGAATACCCTTCTTTATGCAGACTGACGATGATTTCAAAAATATCATTGACTATCTTCGGGGCCAATCCGATAGACGGCTCGTCGACCATGATCAGCGATGGAGAAGACATCAGTGCTCGTGCAATGGCAAGCATTTGCCGTTCTCCGCCGCTTAATGTTCCGGCAGTCTGGTCTTTTCGTTCCGCTAAAATCGGGAACGATGAATAGACACGCTCGAGTCTGCTGTTTGCATCGTGGAGATTATGGTGGGCGCCGAGCAGCAAATTGTCCGTTACCGACATAGACGGAAATACACCCCGCCCTTCGGGAACGAGACAGAGTCCGTCCCGCACATTCTTATCGGCCGGTCTTCCGGCAATCGATTTCCCTTTGAAAACAATATCGCCGGAATCCGGATTATTGGTCCCAAGGATCGTCTCCAGCATCGTGGTTTTTCCTGCTCCATTAGCACCGATAAGGACGACGATTTCCCCTTCCCGTACTTCGATATCGGTTTGTCTCAGCGCTTTTATATGCCCATAGGAGACGGACAAATCGGTAACCTTAAGAATTACATCATTGTTCTGTTCCAAGATACGCCTCTAGTACTTTGGGGTCTTTTTGAATCTTCTCCGGCTTTCCTTCGCTTATTTTTTCACCAAAATTGAGCACGGACACATGGTCGGAGAGTCCCATAAGCATTTTCACATCATGGCTTATCACCACCAGCGTCACTCCCCGCTCCTGGATCCGTTTTATGATCTCTTCTATTTTGGCTGTCTCTTTGGTGCCCATCCCGGAGTTCGGTTCATCGAGAAGGAGTAGTTTCGGCTCCGATATCGCCGCCCTGGCAAGCTGGACGAACTGACGTTCGGCCCACACCAGATCATTTGCCCATCTGTCGGCTGCATCCCCCATATCGACCAATTCCAGGGCTTGGTAGGCCTTCTTCCGTATTTCTTCCTCCCGCACCGAGGGGGTCAACGGTACTCTAAAAAACGTCTCGATATAGTCTTTTACAGAAAAATCGAAGATGCCGCTCATGACATTTTCAAGTACGGTAATGCCCGGTACTACATTGCCGGCCTGAAAGGTGCGCCGTATTCCCATATTGGAAATGACATCCGCGCTCAAACCGGTTATATCGTCGGATTCCAGCAAAACTTCTCCGGTATCGGGTTTGAGCAATCCGGTAATACAGTTAAACATCGTCGTCTTGCCGCTTCCATTCGGTCCGATAATGCCGTGGATACCGCCTTTCTCGATCGTAATGTCAACATGTTTAAGGGCTTTTATACCGCCGAAAGATTTGCTTAACCCTTTAATTGCGAGCATGTACCATTCCTTTAAAAAGTATTCGGCAATTAAAACAAAATAGTCATGCGCTGTCAACAGATTTTATTTGTTAGGTTGGGGTGTTCGGTTGGGATGCGCTTCGTTGCCGTTACTTACCGGGGGTCCACTCTTCGAGGATCTCACAATACCGGGTGTACACTGTGTCTATCACATCCTCCCAAGAGAGGTAGATAGACTGTTGTGCTCCAAGCCCCGCCTGTTCGATCCGGTCCGGCTCGTCCATCAAAGCCTCGAGCATGTCGACGAACTCTTCGGCATCGTTTTCAATCAGAAATCCGTTCTCTCCGTCGGTTACCGTCTCTGCAGCTGTTGTACCCCTGACCACTACCGAAGGGACGTTGAATGCAGCGGCTTCCCGCATAACCAGCGGTGCATTATCGTAAAGTGAGGGAAACAGAAACAGGTTCGCCCGAGCATATACCGGTTTGATCTCTTCCCGGTCTATTATTATCCCGGTAAAGAACACTTTGTCCCAGATCCCGTACCGGTAGACGAGCTGCTCCATCTCTTTTTTGTCCGGGCCTTTCCCCACGAACACCATCTTGAATGATCGGCCCCGCTTATTGAGTATGTTCAGCGCTTCAATAATAAGTTTTATGTTTTTTACCCAGCGGTGCTGTCCGACAAAGAGAAAGACGAACTCTCCCTCGGGAGCATCGAAGAGTTCACTTCCCTTTTTACGGTACTGTTTATATTCGTCTTCAGGGGGCAGGGGCATGTCCGTCCCGTTGGGCATCACTTCGATGGAACCTCTGTACCCGTATTCCTGCAGTATCTCTGCCGTGTTTTGGGCGGGTACCCACACATAATCGGCGGACTCATAATAACGGACCACTTTCTTCACCGCCATCTCCACAAAAGATTCCGAGGGCAGCGACGTTTTAAAATCTTCCCGATATTTGGAGTGGAATGTGGCAACCAAGGGGACTTTTTTTTCTTCGGCGATTTTGGCTGCCAGAATTCCGCTTACAAACGGACAGTGGGCATGGACAATCGTAAAGTCAATCTTGTCGAGCTGTTTTTTGAAGTCCCGGTCGATTTGGGGGACCCCGATGCGGAAGGGGTCGAAACCGGGAATAGGGAATGATTTATACCGGAGTACGGTAAACTCCTCATGATCTTCATACCCTTTCACTTCCGGGCCAATTGCGTAACAGGTCCCGTATTTTTTATCCAGCCAATAGGCATAGTTGCGTGCCGCAATACTGACACCGTCCATAATAGGCACAAATGTGTCGCTGAATTGGCCGGCAACAAGAGAGCTATTCATAACGTGTCTCACCTTTTCTTTGTTTTACAATAATAGCAGAAAACTTATTGAACGAAATAACTGCACCAAACAGTGCCCCAATATAATTAAAGAAAACCCGCCACATAACCACTGCAATGCCTAAAATGTGGGTAGGAACGGTTTTCCCGAATAGTATTACAAACAGAAGTTCTCCCAATCCCGAAGCCCCGGGAGTAGGCATAAACGAGAGAAGAAACAGAAGAAGCGCGCTCAAGACATAGCCGTCGAGAACGGGAAGTGTCGGCATGAAAGCATGCAGCACGACGAAGAGGAGGAATATCATCGCTAACAGCTGCACCCCGCCGGCCACTGTCCCGCCGATAAAATAACCGATGTGCTTACTGAAAAACCGTTTAAAACTCTTTCGGGCGAGATACGCTTCGTGAATGACGAGGTGTTTAAACCGCCCCTGGGTCTCCTTGTTTCTTCTGATTTTTTTCGAAACCTTCCCCGTCCAGGTAATTACACCAATGATGAGTTGAGGATATAAGAGGGTAAGCAAAATAATCGCCATGACCACAATTTGCACAATACCGGTCAAATAGAAGAGAAAATTGAGGGACTTTAGTTCCACAACCTTGTATCTTCCGATAAACATAGCGACGGCTGTTGCAAAGAGCACAAAAACGGACAGCATAAGTAATTTCGTAATAACGATCGAAGTAGCTTTTCCCGGAGGCACTCCGTCTTTGTGGAGGGAATAGATCATAAAGGGCTGCCCGCCAAAATTAAAAGGGGTGATGAGGGCAAAAAAAATCCGGATGAATACAAGCTTCAAGCCGGTCAAAAATCCGATCCTCTCTTCCGTCCCCCGTGAGAAAAAAAGAGTCGAGACGGCATCGGCGAGTACAAAGACAAACCAAACACCGATGATAAGAAGGATAGATTTTCCGGAGATGGCCTTAAACGCTTCAATCGTCTCATCGGTAACGGTAAAGTGAAGAATAAGCCCAATTGAAACAGCACTGAAGACGAGAAAAAGAACAATGCGTAATCGCTGACGATGATTTGCTGCTTCCGGCCTCCGATTTTGCATAGCTTATTCTATTCTCACCTCTTCACCTAAAAATTTGGGCTGCTTTTTCAATACGTTGATATCGAGAAAAGCCTTTACTCGTGCCAGATATTCACGGATCAAGAGTTTGGCGTTCCCCCATCCTGCTACATCCCGTGCGGAAAAACCGCTCGCCTCTAACCCGTATTTTTTTGCAAGATAGATTGCCCGCCCGATATGAAACTGTTGCGATATAACGGTAAAACTGTGTTGTCCGAAGATTTCCTTGCACCGGACAATTGAGTCGAGCGTGCGGAACCCTGCATAATCGAGATAAATTGCTTCTTTTTCTACTCCGTATTCCACTAATGCTTCGAACATCTGTCTCGGCTCGTTGTACTCGTGCTTGCTGTTATCTCCGCTTGCAATAATATACTGTATCTTTCCCAGTTTATAAAGGATAACCGCAGATTCTATCCGGTTATAAAAATAGGGGTTGATATCTCCGTCTCTCATATATTTACTGGTCCCCAACAGAAGCCCGACTTTTTTTGTCGGAATATCGAGGTATGAATGATAAACTGAAGATTTTGCAATCCGGTGAACCCGCCAATTGATAAAGAGGGTGGATACGAGCAGAACTATAACTGCGGCAGTAACAATAATGATAAAAACTTTCATAGAGAATTTCATAGAGAATACTGATGAGAATTGTGAAATATATTGTGAAAATATTCCAGCGACAACTGCTTAAAATGAAGTTTTTTAGGCGCCGTATCGGTGCATACGGCACCTGAGTAGCCGGGAAAAGGGATAAAATCATAGAGATACCGGATAACCGGATCTCCTTGCATAACCGCCTCTCTCCAGCCTGAAGAATCGCAGGGTCCGAGAACAGATGTCCGGTCTGCATCCGATGCGATCGAACCACCGACTGTTTTTATCAGTGCTTCTTTCCTGCTCCAGAGCGAAAAAAACTCTTCTATACCCTGCCTCTCATCCGTGCGCTCGAGAAAGTCTCTCTCTTCCTCCGTAAAAGCATAATCAATAATAGCACCGATTCTCACGTCCGGCCGGATTTTTTCGATATCAACCCCGATTTCGCCGCCTGCCGAAAGAGCAACAGCTGCAGCATCTCCTGCATGAGTGATGTTGAACAGTACCCCCCTCCCCCCCGTATCCGAGAGTACCGGCTTACCGAATGCACCGGGTGCAAAGACTATACTCGCAGACGACAACCCGGTGTACATGCCTAACAGCAGCCGTACCAGAGCTTTTACGATGATATACCGATGTTTTTCGATCTCTGTTGCTCTGCCGGCGGCGATACGCAGTTCTTCGACATTGAGCATCGGTTCAAACAGAGGTACATACTCTTCGAAGTCGGGGACAAACAGCTTCCAGATATGGATCTTATCCGGTTCAATGCGTACCATGACTGTTACTGTAGCACAAAATGCCCGTTTTTAACTATTGTGTAAACAGAAAAAATAGAGTATGCTGCGAGAAGCTTCCTTTGACAGAAAAAATAAAACGTGAGATAGTGTCCTCATATAAAAATATCATTGCGGTAAGGAGCATGTTATGGGATTTTATAATACAGATAATTGGCCTGAAAAATCAAATTATTTTCGCTTCCCCTGGTCTAACAACGATAACCCGATATCCTGGCTGGAAATAACTGACATCTGCAACATCTACTGCAAAGGGTGTTACAGAAAAAATCTCAGCGGACACCGGCCGCTGGAAGAACTAAAAGAAGAGATCGATTTTTTTGCACGGGTGAGAAATCCCGATGGTATAAGCATTGCCGGGGGTGAGCCGCTTATCTACCCCGATATTGTTCCTCTCATCGAGTATATTGCAAAGAAAGGAATTAAACCGATCATTATTTCGAACACCTACGCGCTTACCAAAGAGCTCTTGACCGATCTCTATAACGTGGGGTTGTACGGACTCACCTGTCATATCGATATGCTCCAGGACAGACCGGATGTAAAAGAGGGAGAGACTGAACTGGATATAATGGCCCTCCGGGACAGGAAAAAAGAGCTTATCTGGGAAGTAACCCGGGGCAATTTGAATGTTGTCTTTAATCAGACCATCTACCATGAGAACTTTAAATATATTCCTGATATCGTCAAATGGGCCCGGCAAAACGTGGAAAAAGTAGACGGCCTGGTGTTCATTACGTACCGCGGTATTCCTATCAAAGACGGGGTTTCCTGGGACATCGAAGAGTCCGGTTCCAGTGTTGATGAAATGAAAGAAGCAATCCAGTATACCGAAGGAGATACGAGCCAGATCGATATTCTCTCCGTTGATGTATACAACCTTCTCAAAGATCATTTTGGAGAAACCTACGAACCTGCGGCCTACTTAGGCGGGACCGGCCATATCATGAGCTACAAATGGTGGGCAGCCGCAAATGTGATGGAGAAAAACGGCCATGTGTACGGCTCAATAGGACCGAAGACAATGGAATTCCTCCAGTTTCAGCATCACCGCAAGAAAGGGACCTATTTCGCCTATATGCGTAAAAACCGAGTACCTCGGCTTGCCATGCAGCTGACCGGCTTACTAGGGGACAAAAAGATGAGAAAAGCACGCCGGCAGATGTTTTGGCGGCTTCTCAACCCGGTCAAATGGTTCCAGCCGCTCTACGTACAGACCATCGGTATCGTGCAGGCCCCGGATATGCTCGATAACGGGATGGCCAACATGTGTGAAAGTTGCCCGGACATGTGTGTATGGAAAGGCAATCTGGTAAACTCCTGCCGGCTCGATGAATACCGCAAATACGGGCGGTTGATGAATGCAATCGTTCATGAGGCGGATACGGACAAACGGGTAACACCAAAATAGTATATCGTGAAAAACCTTAACCCGGTTGAGTTTATAAAAAGCCTTCAGTCACTGCTCGACGGGAAGGCCGATCTACCCGAAAATCTCAAGGACAACCCTGTACTTCAGGTCATACTGCGGCGCAGGTCTGTGCGTAAATTCGATGAGAGACCGGTGCCCGAAGATGTGTTTCAGGTCATCATCGAAGCGGCCAGATTGGCACCGAGTACGGTCAATCTACAGACGTGGTCTTTCGGGCTCTTCGACCGAGAGAGCTGGCACAATAAATTCGGAAAGAAGATACCGTTCAATGCGCAACGGGCGGTCATCGTCCTCGGAGATGCGCACCGGATGAGGCAGGCTTTAGAGGAGTTTCCCTTTAAACCGTTGGCCGAATACACTCTTGCAGTTATGAACGCAGGGATAGCCGCCTACGCGATGAATATCGCTGCAGAGTCGTGCGGGGTCGGCTCAGTGATGCTTTCCGAGACCGGCAGAAGCGGTTTTTATGATGCACAGTATCTCAAAGAAAAACTGGAACTCCCTGATGGGGTGTTTCCGGTCATGACCATCGTGTTCGGCTATCCGAAGTCCCGCCCCCAGGCCATGCCGCCGAAGCTTCCTAAAGAAGAAATCACCTTTACCGGCAGGTACAATGGACCGAACAAACAGGTTCTAGACGATTGGCTGAAACAGATGATGGCCGGATACAGAGCGACCAAAGTCACTACCGGGTTTAAGGGACAGCTGAAACGGTACCTTACCAAAGCGGATGAGGCGGAAAAAGGGCTCCATGAACTCATCTTCCACAAACCGGAAGAGTTCAAAAAAAAGCTCTAATACTATACAATTGAGGGTAATACAGTATGACAGGTAGAAACCACAAACGGCGCGTCGTTATTACAGGATTGGGAACGATCAATCCGCTTGGATATACCGTCGATGAGTTCTGGAACAATTTAGAATTAGGAAAACCCGGTGTTAGACTGGCAACAAAAACAGATTTGAGCAACTTCCATGTAAAAATTGCAGGGGAAGTAGATATGCCCGATTTAAGCCAATACTTCCAATCCAAAAAAATGATTAAACGGCTCGATGATTATATAATCTACAGCCACGTTGCAGGTACTCAGGCAGTCAAAGACGCCGGACTCGATATAGATAAAGAACCTCATCGCTGCGGGGCGTTAATCGGAACAGGAGACGGCGGAATAAAAGCGCATATCACCAATATCAACCGCATTTCTACGACAGGAATGCAGTCTACCTCCCCTTTTTATGTTATTAGTACGATCCCGAATACGGGGACGGCTTTTTTTGCCCAGGAATGGAACCTGCAGGGACCTTCTTTTTCGATAAGTTCGGCCTGTGCTACCAGTAACCATGCCATCGGAGTGGCAGCGACTCTGATCCAATCCGGTATGGCCGACGTGATGTTCGCGGGAGGCTCGGAAGCTGCCGTAAATCAGGCCGGACTTGCTGCGTTCGGAAACATCATGGCCCTCTCCGACCGAAACGACAGTCCGGAGACAGCATCCCGTCCTTTCGATGTCGAGCGAAACGGGTTCGTGTTGAGTGAAGGCGCCGGGGTCGTGTGTCTCGAAGAGCTCGAACACGCCCGGAAGCGGGGGGCCCACATATACGGAGAACTTTCCGGATTCTACTTTACCACCGATGCCCATGATCTTGTTGCCCCCCATCCCGAGGCGAGAAACTCGTCTCAGGCCATGCGGGGTGCAATCGATACTGCCGGTATACAAGCTGAAGAAGTTGGGCTTGTCAACTGTCACGGCACATCGACTCCGAAGGGCGATGTTGTCGAGGGAATGGCCATTAACAATGTATTAGGAGATTATGGAAAGAAAGTACCTGTTCATAGTACGAAATCAATGGTGGGCCATCTCTTAGGAGGGGCGAGTGCAGTGGAAGCAATTGCAGCACTCCTTGTCTTTGAACGGGGAGTGATTCATCCCTCTATCAACCTGTTTCATCAAGACCCGCACATACACCTGAATGTGGTAACGGAACCACGCGATGGAAAATCAGTCGACCATATTGTATCCAACGCTTTCGGATTCGGCGGTCACAACGCTTCTATTGTATTGTCACGGTTCAAGGGATAATTGGTGCTACGGGAAGACCACTTCTCCGGCAACCACACTGCACACCGTATCGTCTACAATGGTCTGCCCGATGACGGTTGCAAAGAATTCGTCATATTCGAGTTTCCGGGCGACGATCGTAATCTCTCTGCCGGGGAGGACGGGCCCCAGATAGTACGCACCGATTACTCTGGTAGCACGGACATCAACCGGGGCCGCCTCGGGTGATATCGAGGTCGTATTGTTGGTGATAAAATAGTGCATACAGAGGCCTAACTGTCCGATCATTTCGATTTGAAGAGAACCCGGATAAACGGGATATTGGGGAAAATGTCCTTGTAAAACAGGTTCTTCAGCTCCGAGATACCGCTTTCCGGCGATAATACCCTCTTCCGGGTCCAGTCCGGAGAGGCTGTCGATAAGAAGGAAGGGTTCTCGATGGGGGATTATCCGTTTGATCTTTTCTCGTCCATAATGCAATGTCACAGGAAGAGAAGCAGCGTCTGCAACTTTTTTCTTCCTGTGACCGCGTAATAAACTCTCATAATCTATGGATCTGTCCACGGGCGTCTCCCCAGGTTACGATTTTAATCCTTTTACAATAACATCTTCGATGATCGTGAGAGACTCGTCTATGTCCTCTTTGGTCAGCTGGGAAGATACCGAAATGCGAAATCTTCTCGCGTGTGCCGGTACCGCGGGGAAATCGACCGGCTGGAGGAAAAGCCCCCGTTTCTGGATCTCGGTAGCAAATTTCATGAGCTTTTCCCCGGAAGAACCGATGATAATCGGTATGACCTGGGATTCCGTCTCCCCGATATCGAGGTCGAGCTCGACGAGCCCTTTCTTGAAGTAGTGTACGTTCTCCCACAGCTTGTCTCTCAGTGAAGAGTCTCTTGTGGCAACTTCCAGCGACTTCATGAGACCCCCTACAATGACCGGGGAGAGTGCACAGGAGAAGTTCCACGGAGATGAATACCCCCGAAGATAGTTGATAATCTTGGCATTAGAGCAGACGAACCCGCCTACACCGCCGAAGGATTTACTAAACGTTCCGAAAGAGACACCGATACTCTCTTCGAGCCCGTAATGTTCTGCCACCCCTCTTCCGTTCTCTCCGAACATCAGGGTCGAGTGTGCCTCATCGATATAGATCGGCACCTCGTACCGGTCGCATACTTCGACAACCTTATCCAGTTTTACGAGGTCTCCATCCATAGAGTACACCCCTTCTACTCCCACAAGACACCGCTTTCCTTTACTCTTCTCGAGCATCGCGGCAAGGGATTCAGGATCGTTGTGATCGAAAAAGAGCATCTTCGCCCCGGAGAGAGTGCCCCCGTCGACCAAACTCTTATGACACTTCTCATCGAGTATGAGAACATCCCCCTTGCGCAGGAGCCCCTGCATCGCACCGAGATTTCCGCCTAAGCCGCTCGAGTAGAGAAGGCAGTCTTCTTTCTGTTTGAACTCGGCCATTTGCCGGGCAAACTCGATATGAATATCGAACGTACCCGATAAGAGCGGGGCACCGGAGGCGCCTAATCCGTATTTTTCGAGCGTTTCTTTTGCCGCCCGGATTACTTCGGGATGAGAGGAGAGGCCGAGATAGTTGTAGGAGGTAAGATTGATAATCTTTTTTTTGGAATAATCGATGTTACTTAAAATCTCGGTCCTGGCCCGGGGGGCCGCTAACAGCTGCTGCTCAAAGAAGCTGTAGCTTTTTTGGACGACCGGATTGGTTATCCATTCCTGAAAATCCGAAGGCGGCTCGAGAACGTTTTTGTTATCGTTGTAAAAAAAATCAGCTAAACTGTAATTTAATATATCCGACATAACCTAATACTTACTTATCTACTACTTATCTACAAAATCCATGAATTTGTCGGCAAGCTGGTCAATGTTGGCTATATCGGCAAGCTCGGAGCGGGGAATTTTTATGTTCAGTTCCCTCATCGAACAGGAGACAACTTCAATCATGTCTAAACTATTTGCCCCGTAGTCTTTCATGGATTTTTGGGGATCGATTTCCTGCCCTTCGATATCATCAAGATTTTCCTCGATATTTTTTTTGATTACCTCGATTACTTCTTCTTTTGTCATTGCGTATCTCCTAAAAAGTATTTTTGTAGTTATATCACTATAAGCCTTGTTATTTCAATCGGCTTTGACGACTATTTATTCTGCTTTTCGATATAACGCATCATGGTGTTATCCATAAATGGAAGACCGTTATCAACGCTTAGTATCTGCCCGTTTACAGCATCCAAGAGACCGCTGCAGAGGGCGAACACCGCTTTGCCGCACTGCCGGGGTGAGAGGATCATCTCATCGGGGACTCCGCTTTCCTTGAGGAAATCAAAAAACTCCTCTCCGAAAATAGCATGAAACGATTCCGTTTTTACCGTCCCGAACCTGATGATATTGACTTTCGAACCCTCCCCAAAGAGATGAATAGAAAGATATTTTCCGAAAAACTCCAACAGCGCTTTTGAAGCGGCAACATAGTCGTAGCCCCGATAAAAATGGTCCGGACCGTCGGAGGAAATCCCCACGATATGGCTAGGATACGACCCAAAGGTGTTCTTTATTTTTCTCGTGTATTCGATAAGAGGCCAGGTGCTGTACTCTAACGTCTTAAAGAGTGAGCGTTTCTTGTAATCGTCGAGTGACGTTGTCCGCAGTGCAAACCCCACGTTACTGATAAAATAATCGATCCTGCTGCTCTGCCCGGAAATTTCGGCCATCAGGTTGTCCGTATCTTCATCGACACTCACATCTGCCTGAATTTGGACCGGAGGTTGGGCCCCTACCTCCTCGAACTGCCGGGCGATAGCCGACTCATCGACAGAGCCCCATTTATAGGTAAGATACACCTTGGCCCCGGCCTCACCAAATTGGAGTGCCGTAGCCAGCCCTATTCCTTTGGTCCCTCCGGTAATAAGTGCGGTTTTTCCTTGTAAGTCAATGGTAATCATTATGCTATAATCCTATAATCCATAGTCTGCGTATAAATCTATAATCTTTTTTCGTGTTTCAGGAAGTTTGAAGCTGATCTCATGCATCATATCTTCCTGAAGCCGGGCCTCGATAAGGAGCTTTTTCTTTTTAGTACTTAACGCATACTTTAATAGATAGAGTGATTTTAAATTCTTCTCCGACATCTGTAAAGCGATGTCGCCTGCTTTTTTCATCACTTCCTGCTTCGGGAGTATATAGTTGATGTTGGTCCCCATACCTGCAAGTTCACTTCCTCTAAACCGTTTTCCTGTAAACATCATCTCAGAAGCAATAAACGGTCCGACAAGCTCTGCTAGTAAGGTGGTACACCCCATACCCGGGGTAAACCCCATATTCATAAATACTGCCCCGTAGCGGCTCTCCTTAGCAGCGACGACAATATCACAGCAGAGAGCGAGAACGAGGCCGCCGCCCATCGCATGCCCCTCCATTGCCGCAACAACCGGGAACTTCGTTGCAATAAGCCGCTCCGAGAGGATCAGGTCCTTTACCACGATCTTCCCGTCACAGAGGTCGAGCAGGGTCTGCTTTTCCGCACCGCCGCAGAAAACGGAATCGAGTCCGTAGATAATCATGACTTTCGGCTGATGGTCCTCTTCGAGCCGGTTGAGCGCGGAGAGGAAATCGTTTATAAACCGGTCGGAGAAGATGTTTTTTCCTTCCGTATCGTTCATATGGAAGTACGCTATACCGTGATCATCAACCGTTACATCTATGACACTGCCCATGTATCTGCCTCCCCACTAGTTACCGCTGCTGCCGGCCTTATCAGGTTCGGTAAGCGGTCTCTTTGGCTTAAACGACTGAAACCATGCCGGAAGCTCCCCCTCTCTGAAGGCAGCCACTGCCCGGCCGATTTCTTCATCTGAGAGTAATTCCGCCAGTTTCTCCTCCGCAAACCGAAACCGTTCGTTGAGCTGCATAGTTACAAGCCTCGCTGTAAACTCTTTCGTCTCTCGAAGCGCTGCCGGAGACGCCCTGAACACCGTTTTAAGGACTTTCTTGGTCTCTTTTTCCAGGTTTTCCGCGGTAATGAGCTCATCCACCAGTCCTAAGCGGAGCGCCTCTTGTGCACCTACCTCCTTAGCGGTGAGGACGAGATACCTCACGGTACTCAAAGGCAACCGAAGCCCCAAAAGATAGGGGAGCACGTTCGCAGGGATGAGGCCGAAGAGCACCTCACTCAACTGAAAACTCGCCTCCGGTGTGGCAACAACGATGTCCGAAGCGGCAACGAGCCCTACTCCGCCTGCTTTGACAGGCCCCTTAAGGACCGTTACAACCGGTTTTATTCCGGTAAAGACAGTTTTAAGTAGGTTTCCATATAGTACGGAAGCTTCCCTGCTTACCTGTTTGCTGCCCCGTTGTTTTTCAAAACTGTCGAGGTCCATCCCGAAACAGAACGGGGGTCCGTCGGACCTGAGGACCACGGCACGCACCGTATCATCCTCAAAGGCTTGTTGAAGGTGGCTCCGGAGTGCTTCCAAGAGCTCCCGCGTTAATCTGTTTCCGTGTTCACTGTCCTCGAGCGTGATAATCGCGGCCCCGGAATCAATATAGTAACTCGGCAAGCGCAAACCTCAACTCCATTGATACGTACGGTAGAACTCTTTTACCTCTTTTAAGACGAGATATCCTTTCCCCTTGTAAAAGGAATCATACAACCCGGCCGGGATAGAATAATCCGGTTCGATATCCGGCTTTTCGATATTCTGTTCTCTTAGTTTTTCAATCGCTTCGTACTCCTCCACAGAGACTGCCCGCCGATTATCTAAAGCCTCGTCAATGTGCATTTCGGCCACCACTTCCCGTGCTTCCGGACACACAAGAGCACTGTAATATTCACCGATGGCCCCCGAACCGTAGGCGAAAAAGCCGATCCGCTCGCCGCCTTTCGGCGGGTTCTCATTCATGACCAAGCTGCATATACCGGCGAAATTGCTCGAACCGTAGGTACTTCCCACTCTTCTCGCGTATCGTAACGACGGGACCACCTTCTGTTCGAAACTTTCTCGTATTTCGGCCTTTTTACGGGGCCGAGCGATGTTGCACAGTGTCCTGTGGGCCTGAAAAGCCATTCCGGCAAAAGGAGTGTGATAAATATTGTAGTCAAAATATGTATCGAAATCGATTTTTTCTTCATCCAGTTCTTCGAGATAATGCGTATAAGAGCCTTCGAGTGCGTCCATATAGGAGAACAGACTTACTTCGTTGTTCCCGACCTCGTCTATCGCACTCGGGCGAAAGGTGTCATAGATGTCTGTCGTCCAGAACCCTTTTTTCTCCAGTTCGTATTCGACCACTTTCGGGTTTTCACTTACAAGCATTGCCGCGGCAACACCGCCTAACACAAACTCCTCTTTGAGGTTGAGGTGCATTCTGCTGAAGTCCGTTGAGACAACCAGTGCTTTTTTCCCTTTATTGAGTCCGGAGGCGACCCAATTAAGAGCGGTATCGAGGGCCGCTACCCCGCTATAACACGCATGCTTGGTCTCATAATTGCGGATATTGTTGTGCAGACCTAAGGCCCCGTGAATGTTCGTAGAAATCGGTTTGCCGAAATCGAGAGATCCTTCCGTACCTACAATGAGCATTCCGATCTCTTTCTTATCTTTATCGCTCAAGATCGGTTTTGCCGCATTGGTCCCCATAGTGATGGTATCTTCATAAGGAGGATTGAGGCTGCGTGCATTGATGAGAAAATCATTTACAACCTTGTCCGGATCCTTTCCTCTCGCTTTGGCCAAATCTCTCTGATCGAGATACAGAGAAGAACCATAGATATTAATTTTTTCAATTCCAACCTTTCTCATACTGTAGAACTCCTATTTACTATAGTGATTAATTATATAGTCTTATTTTAACATTACGGTACATAGCTCAAGCCGCCTGCTACACTTATGTTCTCCCCGTTTATAAAGCCCGCATCTTCGGTAGTAAGAAAAAACACCGCACTCGCTATCTCTTCAGCTTTGGTCGTCCGTTTCATAGGACAGTATTTCATCCAGATTTCCTTAAGCTGTTCCGCTAAATGATCCTTTGTCATGTCAGTTTCTACAAACCCGACAGTAACGATGTTGGAAGTGATGTTTTTCACCCCGTATTCGCGCGCTAACGTATTGGTAAGCCCGGTTAAACCGGCTTTTGCCGCTGCGTAGTTGACCTGACCGCTTGCTCCGTTCTGGGCTAGGGAGCTGATACTTATAATTCTTCCGAACCGGTTGGAGATAAAATGCATCAGAAAGCTTCGAACAACGTAGAAAGGACCGGAGAGATTGGTCGCTATGACTTCGTCCCATTCCTCATTACTCATAAGGGCGGCTGCGTTGTTTCGCACCACTCCCGCGCTGTTGACGAGTACTTCGATCGTATCAAAATCATCGATGGCCTGTTCGACGACGTTATCGATCTCATCGGCGTTTTTCACGTCCATCTTATATTTTTTTATGTGCACCTGTTTGTTTATCTGTTTGGCCTGTTCAATAGTCTCCTCAGCGGCTTTTTCATTGCCCGCGAAGGTAAACGCACAACCGTACCCCTCTTTTACAAATTTGAGGACAATGGCCCTGCCGATTCCCCTCGATCCGCCTGTTATAAATACATTCATTTCTTTTTACTCCTCAAACCGCTTTATCAAACTGCAGCAATTAATGCCTCCGAACCCGAATGAGTTTTTCAGCATATACTCGATCCGGTGCTCTACGGGCTTATTCCGGCACACGTCGAGATCGATTTCCGGATCCAGTTGATCGATATTTATCGAAGGATGGAGCACTCCGTGTTTCATCTGGAGAAGCCCTGCAATTGTTTCGACCAGCGGAGACGCCCAGCAGGTGTGACCCAGCATCGATTTGGGAGCATTGAGCTTCACAGTATAGGCATGCTTGCCTAACGCACCCTTAATTGCCAGTATTTCCTGGATATCTCCCGAGGGCGTGCTGGTTGCATGACAGTTCACATAGTCAATCTGCTCTACAGCAACGCCTGTCGACTGCAGCAGGTCCTCGATCACTTTCTGTTGATGCGGTGCTGCCGGCATGGGCAGATGGTTCGCATTTGTTCCGGCCTTGACTCCGAGCACCTCCGCGTAGATTTTTGCTCCCCGTTTTTTCGCGCTTTCCAACGATTCGAGGATAATGGTCCCGGCCCCGTGGGAATAGACAAATCCGCCCCGTTTTGCATCAAACGGCCGGGAAGCTTTGGTAGGATCGACCTGCAGTTCCTCTGTCATAACCACCGCGTTGATAATGACCGAGGCCTGAATATCGGGAGGAGAAACGTCGAACGGAGCGCCGGCAACAATGGCCCGGTCGCACTCACCTAAAATAATATCTCGGAACCCTTCCCGCATTGCCAAATTTCCGCTTGCGCAGGCCCCCCCGATGGTAAATGCAGGCCCGTGCAGCTTAAAAACCTCGGAAAGGGTTGCCACGACATTCGGATCGATCCCTTCCACACCGGCGAGAGCATCGATAAACTCGGGTTCCTCCAAATAAATCTTTGCATTCTCGAATATATAATTTGAATTGAGGTTATGTCCGGCCATGATCATACTGGTCCGGTACGGGTCGACTTTCCCTTCGAGTGTTTCCTGTAAGAGTCCCGCGTCCCGGTAAGCATAGAGTGCTGAGAGGGCCCCGATTTTCGCGGAAAACGTGGATGAGCGAAACAGTTTCCTCACCCGTTTGAACTGCTCAACACCTAAATCATCCTTGTATTCTTCCAGTTTCGATTTCCAGTCGTAATCTCCTAAATCGCCCCCAACCCGGCATTCGAGGTCATCCACATTTATGGATTGCCACCGTTTAACGCCGGATTTTCCGGCTATGAGATTGTTATAATACTCTTCTAATGTGTCCCCTAAGGGATTGATCGTACCGATTCCGGTAATCACTACCCGTTTGTTCATGCTGCATCACCTTATCGTTTTTGTTTTTTTGTGGCAAGAGCCGTTTCGTTACCGATCTTCGAGCAGTTTTTCGATTGCTTCGACTGTTCCGGCAGGCCGGCACCGTTTTTGCTTGTAGAATGATTTCCACAATCCGGAGAGGACCTTTCCCGGTCCTACTTCCAGGTATTCTTCAAAACCGTCATCTAAGATTGCCTGTTCTTCATCGACCCACCGAACGGTACTGATAATCTGTTTTACAAGCATCTCTTTCGCCTCTTCACCGGTTTGTACCCGTTTACCCGATGCATTAGCATAGACGGGAATCTGTGGGTCGCCGAATCTCATATCCTTAAGCGCTTCCCGCAAGCCGTCACTTGCCTCTTTGAGAAGAGGGGAGTGAAACGGCCCGGAGACGTTGAGATGGACGTACTTCATCGCCCCGGCCTCCTCGAACAGTGCTTCGGCCTTCTTAAGCCCCTCCGCCGTGCCGGCGAGCACCACCTGGATGGGACTCGAATAATTTGCCGGATACACCGCATCCCCTTTAAGCTGATCGAGTACCGGTACTACTTCATCGTAGGAGAGCCCGATAACAGCCGCCATCCCCGATTTGCCTGTATCACTGTCCAGATTACGGCTTGCTTTCTCCATGAGCTCTCCCCGAATTTTTACGAGAGGAAAGATATCTTCGCGTGCGATGACCCCCGCCTCATAGAGAGCAGGATATTCTCCCAAGCTGAATCCTGCCGTACCGTCAGGGGTTATGCCTCTCTCTTTCAAATAGAGGCTTGCAGCTAAACTTGCCAGTGTAACCGCAATCTGAGTCTTGTCGGTGGCTTTCAGTTCTTCCTCACTCCCTTCGAAGAGAAGTTTTGTGAGGTCCATATCCGTTTTCTCGGAGGCGAAATCAAACAGCGCTTTTACTTTATCGCCGGCATCCCGCAAGTCTCGGGCCATCCCTTGATACTGGGCCCCCTGGCCGGGAAAAAGAAATACCGTTTTCATAATCGATCCATACTCCTTAGAGAAGTGAGGCTATTTCAAAATTAAGACTAATTTTGAAATAGCTACCTTAATGCAAGGTGAAGTTTTTGGTAATTCATTCTATTATAAAGCATTATTAACTATTACAACCAAAAACTTCAGGGCTACTTGCAAAAATAACCGATTTTTGCAAGTAGCACAAGTCATAGTTGTTTTTGATAGACTCGATACGTTTTGTACTTCTCGCATCCCCACGATTCGAGGAGATTGCGCAACTTCCAGTTTTCCTCGAGAATGAGAGACAATTCAGCAGCCTGAAAACCAATTGCCTCTCCCCGGGTGTACGCTTCATAGATAAAGATAGAGTCGATCCCCATATTTTGAAATTTAGGGATTACTCCCAAGATAGCCAGCCGGAGCAGCTTAAGTTTCTTCTTACCGAAGAGAAGCTTGAGTGTACCCGGATGGAACAGCCTTCCGTTCATAGTGATAAGTATCTCATTGATGTTAGGAAGCGGTATGGAAAAACCGGCCGGCTCACCTTTCACAAAGGCTAAGAGCACCAGTTCCGGTATGGCAATCAGTTTCATATCCTTTGCCATATGAAAGAACTCCTCCTTCGTCCAGGGGACATGGTCGATATTGTTTTTCCACGCCTCATTCCAGAGAAACCGAATTATTTCGACCTCTTTTTCAAAATTTTTCATGTTTATCGGACGGAAGGTGATCTGCCCGCGTTTGCGGGCCAGTTCGTTGACCCGGACCAGCTTCTCGGAGAGTTTGAGCGTGTCCCTGTGAAGATAGTAGGCATAGTGGTCTTCTTCTTTGGTCAGCCCCCACTGTTCGTAGAGAGGGATGTAGTATTCGGGGTTGTACGGGGTCTGGAGCACCGGCGGACGGTCGAAGCTGTTTATAAGAAGCCCCAAGATATGGTTCGGAGTGGGGCTTATCGGGCCGATAATCTTATCCATCTTTCTTCCGCGGAGCCACCGAGCAGCAGTCTCTAAGAGCTCGGTTGCCGCCTCTTTGTCGTCTAAGCATTCGAAAAACCCGAAGTAGCCTGTATTCCGGTTTCTGTTTTTTATGTACTGGTAATCCAAAATTGCGGCAATGCGGCCTACCTGTTTTTCGCCACGGTAGGCGAGAAATGTCTGCATTTCCGCATGTTTGTAAAACGGATGCTTATTCGGATTGAACATAGTCTTTTCATCGAGGAGAAGAGGAGGCACCCAGTTTTCATAGTACTGTTCCCCTCTGTACACCTTCCAGGGAAATTTGATAAAGGTTTCCACTTCTTTTTTCGATTCTACCGGTTTTACTGTAACAGCATCAGCCATAGTACGTTTCCTTTTTACGTTTTCCGCATCTTTTTCTGCTCTTTTAGTACCACCTTATCGAGCACGGCCCGTACCAATCCGGGCCATATCCGGTTTACTATATAAAAGAGATGGTCCGAGAACGTAGGGACAATAAATAATTTTCTCTTTTTCATACCCTTCAGCAGCTTTTTAGCGACCAATTCCGGCTGTACAACGGTGGAGACCGCCGATACAGCTTTTGTCTCGGGCGGTTTCGTGCTGTTCTCTGCTCGATACCCCGGAGTATCGGTGTCCGGGGGGAGAAGAATACACACATCGATTCCGTGCGGTTTGACCTCCGAGCGGAGTGTATCGGAGAAAGCGATAACTGCAGCTTTAGAGGCACAGTAATCGGTATAGCCGAACAGGGGGAACGGACCGGCGAGAGAAGCAACGTTTGCTAGTATTCCGCCCCGGTTTTTCATGTGGGGAACAATAACCGCACAGGTGTTTCGAACCCCGTAGAGATTTATTTTCATCGTTTTATCGAATTGTTCATAGGTTACATCCTCAAAATAATGTGGAACCGAGCGTCCCGCACTGTTTATGAAGATGTCCGGTACACCGAAATCCTCTACAGCAGCAGTCAATACTTCTTCAACTTCTCGATAGTCTGCTACATCCAACTGCATGCCCCCTATCTGCTGTTCCTCCGAGAACTTTTCTTTCGAAGCACACGAGCTGCGGACCTTCTCGACTGCGCCGTCGAGCTTTTTCCGGTCTCTCCCAAAAATGAGAATGTGAGCACCTTCAGAAGCAAGCAGAACGGCAACAGTAAGACCAATCCCGCTCGAGCCCCCGGTAATAAAGACACGTTTGTCCCTGAAGGTGGTAATTTTCATGGAGTAAACAGTACCACAATTGTATTCGCCTCTGCAATAGTACTGGATTTACTCGCAATTCCGTGGTAGCCTTTCTCGATTATGCGAAAGGGCGTGGTTCCATTCATCTTTTTAGTTTTTCTTCTCCGTTCATTCCCCCTTACGGCATTTACCATTCCAGGCATCCCCCACATTCCCTCTACTCCTCCGCCACTTGCCGAGAGCGGAGTGTGGTTCCAGACAATAAACGATTCGTTCGGTTCGGTATGGGCCGATGAATGGGACGATCTCCGCTCGTTCGGGTTTCACGGGGGCGTGAAACTGAAGGGAAAATTCCTCTTCTCATGCGGATATGACGGGCTTACCTTCAGAGGTGAGCAGGTTTCGGGCGGACTGAGGACCGATACTTTCTCGTTCTCCGCCGGGTGGGAGTTTGCACATCTGCGCACCGATCTGATCGCTCTTTCAGCCGCGGCAGGGGTGGGAAGCACAGTGTGGGGGAACTTAGGCGGGTATACAATTCAGTACACCTGGCATGAAGCAATAGATGTTCTCCGTCCGATACCTGAAGCGTATGATTCAAAGACGTTCTTTCATCCTTTTGCCTACGGTCGACTCACAGTCGTGCTGCTGCTTCCGGTTGCTGTAGAGTTTTCTCTCTACGGGACTGCCCACACATCTGCCGACATCACCGCCGCCGCCGATGTGCTTTTCTGGCTGTTACAGAGAGACTTTGCATTGTATACAGGCACCCAGCTGCGCATGTCCACAGACTATCGGTTCTCCCCCACGGTCGAGGAGGTCCGAGCACAGGAACAGGGAGTGTGGCTCCGTTCCGGATTGACCGCAGGTATCATCTCTTTAGAGAACAACTATAACCTTAGTACCGGAATATCGACGGGAAGCATCGGCCTATCTGTTATCAGGCCCCACCTCTTTTCTCCCGATGCACGCCCGTATCCGCCCCCGAAGCTTCCTCCACAGCGGATAACGGCCGAAATCGGATTCCCCTTAGGCGGCAATTATTCGATATACCGCCTAACATGGCAGCCGGCTTCCTTCTTTCGGGAAGGGCCCCTTGCGAAACGGCTCTCTTTTTTCTTGACCTACGAAAACGGCTGGGCACAAAAGGAGGCGGCTGAAGAGTCGGAAGAAAAAGTGAGGTTTCAACAATTTACCACCGGTTGTCTGTTCTCTTCCTCCCCGCCTCGATTCGGGACCCTTTTCTCTCTGTTTCTCAGAACAGGCCTCGGATGGCATGAAGAAAAAAACTATATCGCGGATGTCACTCGTGCCGAACCCTTCGCGACAATGTACCGCGCAGTTCATACCGGCGGGATCGGTGTAACGTTCCGTTTTCACCCGCCATGGGCAGGCAGCAGGACCGCCCATTACGGATTTTCAATTTCCGGAAACTATCGACTGCCCCTCTTCACCGCTGCTGCAGAGTATGCAGAAAAGAGAGGCCGGCCGTTAGAGCCTGAACTGTTTTTCTCTCTCAGTATGGCCATAGCAACTGTGCCTCCTTGAATCATATTACCTGACTCTCTTTGTTGACATTTTCACTCGATTTTATAGAATCAACCTAAGAGAAGAGGACTTCGAGGAGTACGTAATGAAAAAAGGGAAATTAAGCGGTGCTAAAGCACTGATAACCGCATTGGAAACACAAGGGGTAGAATTAATATTCGGCTATCCGGGAGGAGCTACCCTGCCCATTTACGATGAACTGGCAAAATCTTCAATTCGGCATGTTCTGCCTCGCCATGAGCAGGGAGCAGCTCATATGGCCGACGGATACGCGAGGGCCACCGGAAAAGTTGGAGTCTGTATGGCCACCAGCGGTCCCGGTGCTACCAATTTAGTAACAGGAATAGCGACCGCCTACATGGACTCCTCCCCTATTGTTGCCATAACCGGGCAAGTCCCCCGGTATATGATCGGAAACGATGCATTTCAAGAGGTGGATACGAGCGGAATAACGATTCCGGTAACCAAACATAACTATTTGGTACAGCATGCAAAAGATATTCCCGAAATAGTCGAAGAAGCGTTTTTTCTCGCTTCGACGGGAAGAAAAGGTCCGATAGTAATCGATATTCCTAAGGACATACAAACAGAGATTTTTTCCAGTGACCAGGCAAAGAGTATATCTCTAGAGGGTTATAAACCTACGACGAAAGGCCATTCCGGACAGATCAAACGGGCAGCAACGCTTCTCAAACGGGCGGAGCGGCCGCTTCTTATCGCGGGAGGAGGAGTATTTCACAGTAACGCAACCGAGGCTTTACAGAGGTTAGTAGAGAAGTTCTCTATACCGGTTGCCTACACCTTAATGGGAAAATCGGTTTTTCCTAACAGCCATCCGCTCTGTTTAGGCCTCGTCGGCTATCACGGCAGAGTAGAAGCGAACGGTGCGGTGCTCCACGCCGATGTCATTCTTGCCGTAGGCACGAGATTCGGAGACCGGTCCACCGGACCGGTCGACAGTTATGCTCCAAAAGCACAAATCATCCACATCGATATAGACCCTGCTGAAATAAGCAAGAACATAGAATCTCAGCTGCCCATCGTGGGAGACGCGAACAATATTCTCCCGCTTCTCACCGAACAGCTTCCTGAGACCAAGCATGATGAGTGGATCGGCCGGCTTAAAAAAACTGCAGAAGAGCATCCTTTACGAGGGCGTATGAGCGGGGTCACCATTCCCAATATCTTGCGTATCCTAAAACACGTAGTGCCTGATCCCATTCTCGTCACCGACGTGGGAAAGCACCAGATTTTTACAGCCCATTACTTTCCGATAGATTTTCCGCGCTGTTTTATTTCCTCCGGCGGGCTCGGCACGATGGGGTTCGGTGCGCCCGCGGCAATCGGAGTAAAGGCAAGCAACCCCGCCAAACCGGTTGTTGCGGTGGTCGGCGACGGCTCGTTTATTATGACCTGTCAGGAGGTCGCTTCAGCTGTAGAAGAGAAGTTTCCCGTACTTGTGCTGATTATGAACGACTACTGCCTGGGGATGATAAAACAGCTGCAGGACTCATTTTACGGGAAACGGCACGAATCGTGCGGGTTAGGAAGGGCTGTCGACTACGCCAAACTGGCAGAAAGCATGGGCGGGGTCGGTATCCGGGTTACGGAAGAATCGCAGATCGAACCGGCCATCAGAGAAGGTCTCGGGGAGGAGAGGATAACGGTAATCGACTGTATCCTCGAAGACACCTCTCACATCTACCCGATGGTGACAGGAAAATCTTTTTCCGAATACCAGGAATAACGGCAGAGGAGTAAACGTAATGAGACATACTATTTCAATTCTGTGTGATGACACGCCGGGGGTAATGACTCGAATATCCGGACTTTTTTCGAGAAGAGGGTTTAATATCGAAAGCCTCACTGTCGGACACACCGAAACTCCGGGAAAAAGCCGGTTCACTATTGTGGTCAAAGGGGATGACCGGGTCCTCGAACAAGTGAGGAAACAGCTGCAGAAACTGATTCATGTTATCAAGGCGTGGGACATAAAACAGGAAGATTGCGTGGAACGGGAACATGCATTGATAAAACTGAAAGTCGAAGACATGCAGCGGGCCGAAATTCTGCAGATCATCACAGCAGTACAGGCGAGGATAATCGATTCTACAGAGAGGATCTGGACATTAGAGGTAACGGGTGACAGCAACATGGTGGACAACGCGTTCAATTTATTCAAAAATTACCGGATTCTCGAATCGATTCGAACCGGAAAACTTGCCTTAGAACGGGGGGCAGGAAAGTTCGGTATCTCTTAATCCGTGCGGTTACTCCGTGCGGTTTTCCGGGTAGAGAACCACCTCTACATAACGGTCTTGTGAAAACACTTCCCGGGCCGTTTCCTGTATTTCCTCTCCCTGTAACCGCTCGACGAGCTCCTCGTAGTGGACGATTTTCTCGAAATCGATTCCGTAACGGTAATACCTTTCTAAACTGCTGAGCCAAAACCGGTTCTCTTTTAGTGCGTTTTCATGAGAACGTTTCTGAGCCTCCTTCGTCTTTGTAATATAACTCTCTTCGGGAGGGGAGTTCTTCAACGACCGGATCTGATCAAACACCAGTGCTGTAAGTTCTTCCGCCCTGTCTGGATCACAACCGAAAATTATGGTTATCTCGTACTCTTGATCAGGATACTTGGATGCAGTTGCACGTACATTCACATCGTACGTTCCCCCCGCTTCCTCCCGCACAGTCTCGCGAAGTTTGAAATCGAGTATCT
>CAZQKT010000021.1:0-35746 GCA_964594055.1 uncultured Spirochaetales bacterium | reverse complement strand
GGAAAATGCGTTCACCCGGGTGTAGCTGCAGCTTTTGACCTCGTGTATACTCCCTTTGAGGATGTACTGCAATGACTTTCCAACCCGGCCAAAACGGTTTGAGTAGAAGCAACTTCTCTGTTGAAACTTAATACCGAATACGTGTAGAGTAGTATATGAGAGGGAGGAGTATGAGAATGCGGGAACCAAATCAACTTGCCGTGTATATCGACCATACATTGCTAAAGCAGAATGCCGGCGAAGAACAGATTGGCCGGCTCTGCGAAGAGGCCAAAACCTACCATTTCCATTCGGTCTGTGTTAATCCGAGCTGGGTACGATTTTGTGCCAGGCGGCTTTCAAACAGTCCGGTTCATGTGTGTACGGTAATCGGTTTTCCTCTCGGCGCTACAGATTCCGAGACAAAACGGTTCGAAACCGAGCGTGCATTACATAACGGTGCTAATGAGGTAGATATGGTCATCAATATGGGGCACTTCAAATCCGGAAACAAAGAATTGGTAGAAAAGGACATTTTAGGTGTTGTAAACGTCGCGCATCCGAAAGCGGTTGTTAAGGTAATCATCGAGACGGCCCTGTTAACAGATGAAGAGAAAGCGGAAGCGTGTAGGATCGTCAAAAGCTGTGGAGCAGATTTTGTCAAGACCTCTACCGGATTCGCTAACGGGGGAGCAACAGTTGCAGACGTCGAGCTTATGCGGGAAACTGTTGGCCCTGAAATGGGCATTAAGGCTGCAGGCGGAATAAAAACATATGAAGATGCAGTCTCCATGATCGATGCAGGAGCGACCAGGCTCGGTGCGAGTTCCGGTGTTGCCATTGTAACCGGAGAAAACGGGACTCTTAAGGGATATTAATAACTTTTTAATGAAGAAATAACTTTTTTTTCTTGACAACAGTCGGTTTGTAGGAAAGAATTCAGTCACAAACTCGAGGAGGATTTTTTATGAGACGCTTAACAATTCTTTTACTGCTGATCACGCTACCTGCTATGTTGATCACCGCGCAATCATTTACGCAGAGTTTTTCATCGAGAACCGGCGGAACAGAAGCTACCGGTTCATGGAACGTACGTGGCGGTCGTCTGTTTCAGCAGGATCTTGAAGAATCAATCGCTACAATTCATTTCCGAGTTCCTCAATCCGGAAAAATGCAGTACGAATTCAATGTAAGGTACGAGAAGGGTGGAATCGAAGACAGAATGGGCGGCTTCGGCATACATGTTTTTGCTGATTCTATGCATAACGGCAGGGCCTGGGGAGTAGACGGCTCTTATTTGCTGTGGATCAACTACGATGAAAATGCGACCTACGGCATGCCGGGTTTTAGAGCACAGGTGTACAAGAGTACGAGCCACTCAACCATGCACATTATGGAAAAATATGATGTCGGGTTACCTGTCTCAGTACTGAAAGAGGAAAACGCCGATGTGAAGGTGCCTGCAAAAATTATTGTTGATGGGGATTCCGGGGAAGTAAAAGCGTACGACCCCACAGTTTCCAATTACTATTATGTGTTCTACCTTGATGATGCACCCGGTAGAGGGAACTATTTTTCACTACGGACAAATAGTCTTTCAGTTAGTTTCGATGATCTAAAGGTCACTAAAATCGATTAATTTTTTACGATACACAAAAGAATACCGCCTCTTTTCACGCTATCAAAAAGGGGCGGTAGATTTTAGCTAGTATAATCTCGGTGAGTTTTAAAAAGGTACTACCACTATTTTCTCTCGTACTATCTCTGATATTCGGAGGCTGTACATCACAGTCGATACAGCAACAGAAAGAGGAGAAGTCCAAAGAAGAACGGAAAAACAGTTATTCGGTAAAGCAGGAAAAAGAAACCAAGAAGCTGACCGGCAAAGAAGAAGAGCAAGAACTGGCTTCAATGAGAATCATTTACGATTCTGTAGAAAAGATCGTCGAATATATGCCGCTCGAGGAGAAAGTAGGACAGCGGTTTTTGGCCTGGATTCCCGGCACAGAAGTCGATGAACAGACAGAGCTGCTTATAACGGATGGAAAGGTTTCCGGTTTTATTATCTATAAATGGCGGAATTTCGATAAACCGGATGATTTCAAATCTCTCGTAGAACAGGTGCAGGAGGTCGGCAGAAAAAATAATCCTCACCTGGAACTGTTTATCGCCGTTGATCAAGAAGGGGGCAGAGTAGCTGCGTTTCGTTATCCGGAGATGTTTCAAATTCCCGCCCCGTTTCATTGGGGGAAATATAAAGACCCCCAGATTGCGAGGGCAGTCGGTTATATTATCGGTAAGGAACTGATGCATCTTGGGTGCAATATGAATCTTGCTCCGGTACTCGATCTCTACGACAAACCGGACGACACGATTATCGGAGACAGGGCACTGGGCAACGATCCGCATCTTGTAGCAAAGCTTGGAAAATCGTACATAGAAGGTGCCCGGGAGTCCGGAATTATTCCGGTTGCAAAACATTTTCCGGGTCATGGTGTTACCACAGTTGATTCTCATGGGTATCTGCCGGTAGTGGACACAACGGTCTCGGAGATGATCAAACGGGACCTCGTTCCGTTTAAAGAAGCTGTTGACGGTGGCGTAGAGGCGGTGATGACTGCACACATTCTCTATCCTGAAATCGATGAGACATACCCGGCAACGTTATCTCCTCTTTTTGTCCGCAGAATTTTAAGGGAAGAAATGGGGTTTACAGGCGTGGTGATCACCGATGCATTCTCCATGGGGGCCATTACAAAAGAATTTGATGTCGAAACAGCCCTTTTGCAGTGTTTTAAAGCGGGAATAGATCTCATTCTCGTAGATCAACGGTTTGATGTTATGGAACTGAGGGATATGACGGTTCAAATGGTAAAAGAAGGACGGATAAGAGAAGAAGAGATCGATCGGGGATTATACAGAATTCTCAAACTGAAAGAGTCCCATCGAATGATTACATTTGATACGGATGATCCACGCTAGCCCGGTAGAGTTGTAAGATATTCTCCGGCGCGACCGAGGGTGCTACCGAACAAGCGGAAGAGAGGATGTAGCCTCCTCCAACACCGGCCGTTTTTACCAGATAACAGGCTTTATTATAAACATCTTCCACACTCCCGTGCAGCAGCACATTAACAGGATCAATATTACCCTTTAAAAACAGTCTATCTCCGTACGTTGTTTTCACCTCGGCAATATCGGTGTTCCCCAACGGAGGGGGATCCATCGTGTCAACACCGTCATACCCGGCATCAAGCATCACATTAATTCTATCTCCAATAGCCCCGCAGGTATGAACGTAAACCGGAAGCTCAGTATTCCGGTGAATATAGTCAACTACTTTTTTTTCATACGGGAGTACGAACTCACGATAATGTTGTGTAGAAATGAACCCACCCCCGGCAAAGGCTGAAGAGACAAGCAGTGCATCTATTCCATGAAGCGACTGTAGGTATCCGTAGGTTGCCGCCCCCTCTGCAAACCGCTCTAAAACAACTTTTATTTTTTCCGGCTGCTGTACGAGACCGACTAATGCATCAGAATATCCAAATAATTCCATCAATTGCGAAAAAGGCGAGAATATTTCCCCGCTTACATGATAGGTGCCCCCGCTTTTTTCTACAGCAGCGTCAAAAGAGGAGAAGACATAATCCGGGAAAAAATCTTCGTGTAATGGACGGAGAGCGGGAGCAAAACCATAGTAGTATGGATATGTAACTTCAGAAATATCGTGAGGTTCTATGTAGAACAATTTATCCGGGTCGACCTCATCAATTGAAGGGAGACGCTTCTCAGCGAAGTAATGAGCATTGTCGTTGTGCGGACAGATGCTGTAATCGCCGTTATTCCATACAATTTTTGTTTCATTATCCTCCGTAGTAATTGATTCAATATGGTTCTGCCAGTCCGGTTGTCTGCCGGGAAGATTAACCAAAATGCCGTCAAAGTGATACCGTTTTGCAAGTGTAATGAGTGCATCTGAAAACTCCGCAGACGAATACCAGATGCGATGTGGTTTGTAGGGAGTATTGAGCATATAGTGTCCTAAAGATAATTGGCAGAACACAGGCACACGGTCAGGTTCTTTGTGTTCCATTGCGTTCTTTACTCGTACTCTGCCGTTCATAAAACTTCCTCTATATTGACTTTCCCTCTTTTGTACCATACCATAGAGTGGGCACGATGAACAGCAACAGAGATGCTATCATAGTATTGCTCCTCCGCATAATACTCCTTTCACTTATCGTTTTATGTACCGTTATGCTTATAAGCTGCTTTGAAAAAAAAACGGAACAAGATACCGTAAAAATCGGGTTGATTGCAACATTGAGCGGCGGTGATCCGCCCGAAGGAGCGGAAATGGACCGGGCTGCAGAGATGGCCGTAGAAGAGATAAACCGCTTAGGAGGAATACCGCGAGGAGAAAAGCCAGTCCCTGTCGAACTCATTAAAGTCGATGACAAAGGGAACCCTGAAGGTTCGATCGAGGCAGCACGAAACCTTATTTATAAGCATGAGGTCGCAGTCTTTGTCGGACCTCAGTTCAGCAGTAATGCGATACCGGTTGCTGCACTCGCAGATGAAGCCGGAGTGGTCATGTTTGCACCGATGTCTACCAACGAAAAAACGACAATGGGCAAAGAGTACGTTTACAGAATACCGTTTACAGATTCCTTCCAAGCCCAGGCAATGGCCGATTTTGCGACTGAAGACTTGGAGCTGAATACCTTTGCAGTTCTCTACAATATTTCCGATGAGTACAGCAGAGGGCTCGCTGAAAACTTTATGCAGTACATAAACCACAATGGCGGATCAATTGTCTGCGAGCAAACATATACGTATGATACCTCGGAGAATTTTACTCTCCAGCTTCAAACGATAACAGAGAAACAGCCGGAAGCTCTGTATCTCCCCAATTATACTGTTGATGCCAAAAAGCAGGCCGTTACTGCAAAACAACTAAGGCTTGATGCTGTGTTACTAGGCGGAGACGGCTGGAGCGAAGAACAATTTTCCACTATGGAAGAGTTTCAAGATAGCTATCTCACCTGTCACCGGCATCCCGACCTGGCCAATGCAGCCGCGCGTCAAATAAGCGGGGTATATACTGAAAAATTCAATAAAATGCCGGATGATGTTTTTTTCAACACCTATGATGCATTCCTGTTTATCTTTACAGCCATCGAACAAGCGGAGACCCTATCGTCAGAGGCTATAAAAAAAGAGATAGATGCAATCCGGCATTTCGAAGGTACCACCGGGCCGTTCCATTATAGAAATGGAGGGGACCCGGACAAAAGTGTTATTGTGGTAAAACTAAGTTCGGGAGAATTACAGCTGTATACATATGAAAAATAACGTGCTGTTTCTTTTACTTCCACTTGTCCTTTTAGCATCATGTACCGAACAGACAGAACGGACGGTTAAGATCGGATACATAGCCCCTTTAAGCGGCGCAAATGCGAAAACAATGAAACTTTCACGTAACGGCGCCGAGTATGCTGTACAACAGTGTAACGAAAACGGAGGATTACATGTCGGACCAAAGAAACAGAAAGTTGAACTAATTGTCCGTGATAATGAAGACAAAATCGAAAAGTCGGTTGCCGCTGCTCAGGAATTGATAAAACAGGAACACGTTAACGCATTAGTCGGATTGCCCCTTAGCAGAAATGCAATTCCGGTAGCACGGACGGCCCATGAAGCAGGTGTCCCTCTCATTACATCGAGCGCTACTCATCCTGATGTGACAAGAGAGAAACCATGTGTCTTCCGCATCTCGTTTACTGATGATTTCCAAGGTACCTTGTTAGCCCATTTCGTGTTTCATGATCTCGGCATGAGGAGTGTAGCCGTTCTCTTTGATGTAGCCAGTGTTTACAACAGGACCATTTCCGAGTTCTTTGCAAAAACGTTTACCGAGCTCGGCGGAGAAATCGTCAGTATGGAAACGTATACTACCGGCACTGTCAATTTTGCTCCGTATCTGAAACGGATAGCGGAAAAAAAACCGGAAGTAGTGTTCCTCCCCAATTACAATCCCGATTTAAGACTGCAGATCCCGATGCTCGAGGAGTATATGGCAGACGTTGTGGTCCTCGGTAGTGACTCTATGAGCACACCGGATAGAGAAGATATGTACTTATATGACGGTGCGTTTTTCTCCACCCATTTTTCCGCTAAGGACCCGAGTGAACATGTCCAGTCTTTTGTCGCGCAGTACGAAACAGCATACGGAGAGAAACCGAGCCCCTTAGTCGCTCTTACCTATGATGCAATGAACCTTCTTTTTTTAGGTGCAAACAGAGTAAAATCGGCCGATCCTGCCGATATTAGTAAAGGACTTCGTGAAATAAAAGAGTTTAAGGGAACAACGGGTACGATGCGTTTTAATGAACAGGGTGATCCTCAAAAAAGTGCAGTTATTATGCGCTACCAAAACGGAGAAGCGGTATTCTATAAAACGGTCCAACCATGAAAACAAGCTTAAAACAAAAAATAATCGTCAATTTCTATATCCTTCTTATTGCGGTAGTCATCACAATTGTTTTTATAAGTTACTTCCAATCGGTAAGTGCTACGAAAAAATCGGTAATGGACCGGTTATTTGCGATTTCCGAACAAAAAAGCGATGCACTGCACCGGTGGGTCGAAGAACAAAAGCAGGATGTCCTGTTGCTTTCTCAAACTGCACAGATCAAAGAGGCAACGCATCTGCTCTGTTTATCGGATAAAGAAAGGAAACCGCTCCCCGCCCGGCAGTCTCAGCGTTTAAAAATGGTGTTACATACAGTAAAACAGAACAAAAGCGGTATAAGAGATATTCTCGTCCTCCGCAACCCCGGAGGGAAGATACTCGCATCAACCACTGCAGGAGAAGAGGGTGAATACAGAGTGCAAAGCAGTTACTTTAAACGGGGCCTTTACACACTCTTTATTCAGGGGGTTTATCCTTCTCCGGAAGATTCAAAACCGACAATGACAATAGCCGCACCACTTGTCTTTAATGGACCGCAGCCACATGGCGTACTTGCGGTGCATCTCAATCTCGAGGAAATGGATAACGTCATAAAGAAACCGACGGGGATGGGTGAAACCGGGGAGATCTATCTCGTCGATCGCTACAACACAGTGGTCTCTTCGAAACAGTTCGGAACGGACCTGTTCCCTCGGGGTATTCATTCAGAGGGAATCAATACCGCTGTAAAAGGTAAAGACGGCTCAGGGTGGTATGAAAACTATAAAAGCATTCCCGTCTTTGGTGTGTATACGTGGATCGAAGAGTTTGATGTAGCACTGATTTTGGAAGTCGAGCGGCGGGAAGCGCTACGGCCTGTCATTAATAATTTTATGCTCAGCATCTATATCTCGCTTGTTCTCATACTCGGATTGAGTATTCCGGTGGTATTGCTTGCTCAGAATATAGCAAAACCGATTACCGAAATTACCAAAACCGCACACAAGATTGCATCGGGCGAAGAACAGGTGCGCGCTCCGATTCTTTCGCAGGACGATACGGGAGTTCTCGCCTCGGCATTCAATACGATGACCGACCGTCTCCAAGCGATGAACAGGGAATTGTTGCGGGCGAAAGAGTCGGCGGAAGAGGCGAACAGAGCAAAAAGTGAGTTTCTTGCAAATTTGAGCCATGAAATTCGCACTCCTATGAGCGGTATTGTCGGACTTGCCGGTCTGTTATCAAAACATACTAAAGAAGAAGAACAGAAGCAGTATGCAAAGCTTATCACGGACGCTGCGAATTATTTAAACAATCTTATCGGAGAAATACTCGATTTTTCAAAAATAGAAGCAGGTAAAATGGAACTGAACGTGGGCCGTTTTAATCTGCATGAATTGATCAATACAATCACCACCGTTTATTCAATTAAAGCGGAAGAAAAGGGGGTATCGATTACAAATGAAATCGCAGAGGATGTGCCGGAATATATCGAAGGCGATCAAATAAAAGTACGACAAATAGTTTCCAACTTAGTAAGCAATGCCGTTAAGTTTACAGAGGAGGGCCGGGTCCGAATACGAGTTCGATGCGAAGGGAACTCTCAAAATGACGACGGCTTACTCGTTTATCTGCGTTGTGAAGTTCAGGACACCGGGATCGGGGTCCCGGAAGAAAAAATCCCACTTCTCTTTGAAAGTTTTCGCCAGTTTGACAGTTCGATCTCAAAAATGTACCAGGGGACCGGACTGGGCTTGGCAATATCAAAAAAATTGGCGGAAATGATGGACGGCACGATTTCAGTCGTTTCGAAGAAAAACGAAGGCAGTACTTTTATCTTTACCGTCCCCCTGCGTACTACTGATAGGCACGATAAAGATACGGTATTACATGACGAAGAAACATACAAGGAAAGGCCTTCGCCGGTCCAAAAGAATAATCACATCCTTTTAGCGGAAGATGATGCTATCAATCAGATTTATCTACAAGATCTCCTCGAATCAAAAGGGTATTCGGTAGATGTAGCTTCAAACGGCACTGAAGCGGTTACTTTATTCAAATCGTTTAGGTACAACGTAATCCTTATGGATGTTCAGATGCCGACGATGAACGGGATAGAAGCGGTTTCGATTATTCGGAAAATAGAAACTGAAGAGAACCGCCCGAGTACTCCGGTTATCGCACTTACCGCTTATGCCCTTGCCGGCGATCGAGAAAAAATCCTCGCATCGGGGATGAACGACTATATTACAAAACCTATAAATGAAATGAAATTGGAAACCGCCTTAACCAAATTTTTTGAGGAAACCAGTTCTGCAGAAAATAAAAATGAAGATACAGGAAAAGAGATGATCACAATCGCTTTGCATGATATTCCCGATAAATTGCATAGTATCACCCATTCCCAACAAGAGGGGAGGCAGGACCGGATTGAACGGGCGCTCCACTCATTAGTCAATATAAGCGGAGCATTACACCTGACGCACTTAGAACGGTATGCACGGGAACTGGAAGCAAAGATACGCAGTGAGAAACCACTAGATTTCAGCGATATCAACATACTTTCCGAAAAGATAAACCAATCGATGAAAGAATTACAGCAAAAACTGAATGATCTCTAACTGCACCCACGTCTGTGGCACGTCTGTCTTGCCTTTGACGGAAATTACCTATATTAATTACAATTAGGTTCGTCATGTAAAAAGGAGGAAGAATGTTGGAACTGAACAGGGGAATTGATATTTTAGATAACATAGGAGGCATTTCCCACGGAGAACAGGCAAAAGAGGTTTTTAAGAAAAACCTCGATACACGTAATGCAGAGAAGATAGAGAAAATAACAAACAAGAAAGCGCTAATCCGGATCGCAAATGCCATATCGATGTGCGGTCCGGATTCAGTTTTTATCAATACCGGAAGTAAAGCAGACGAGCAGACGGTACGAGACTTGAGTTTAAAAAAGGGAGAAGAGGAAGAGCTTGCAATGCCTGGACATACGGTCCATTTTGACCTTCCTCACGAACAGGCGAGAATAATCGACCGTACGTTTTATATTGTTAACGAAGATGAAAAGACGAGCGTTTTAGCGCGTACGACACCGAGAAGCGAAGCACTCGAATATGTTAGATTGCACATGTCGGGTAGTATGAAGGGTAAGACGATGCTTGTCGGTTTTTTCAGCAGAGGACCGATAGGAGCGCCGGCTTCGATCCCCGCCTTAGAGATCACCAGTTCCACCTACGTTATGCATAGTGCAAATCTGCTCTATCGAAATTGTTACGGGCAGTTTGATACGGAGGTAGAACGGGCCGGATATTTCTTTACGAATGTGCACAGTGAAGGGCAAAATAGGCCAGAAGATTTACCGAACGCACGGGTGTTCATGGACCGGAGCATGCTTACCACATTCAGCATGTTTTGTACATACGCAGGAAACACGCTCCTTCTGAAAAAAGGCAATCACCGGTTTGCAGTCGATCTCGCCACCTATTACAAAGCAGGAAAAGAAATCTCCGAGCATATGTTTATTACCGGTTTGAAAGGACCGGGCGGACGGACTACCTATTTTGCGGGCGCAGCGCCGAGCGGGTGCGGGAAAACGACAACTGCGATGGTCGGGAATGATTTTATTGGAGACGACCTTGCCCAATTGTGGATTGCAGACGACGGTACCCTGCGTGCCATAAATCCGGAAAAAGGGATTTTCGGAATCGTGCAGGATGTAAATTGGGAAGGCGATCCTTATCTTATGGATTGTCTTCGCAAAGAAAAGACAGAAGTCATTTGGTCGAATGTACTCATCGATGAGAACAGAGTACCCCGTTGGGTCGGCGACGGAGATGAACCCCCGAAAAAAGGTTTCAATTTTCAAGGAGAGTGGTGGGAAGGAAAAACCGATAAAAACGGAAAGGAAATCCCCCTCTCACATCCGAATGCGCGATGCACCCTCGCAAATGATGCAATCGAAAATTACAACGGAAAAATGGGAGAAAGTTCAGAGGGGGTCCCGATACGTGTTATTACCTACAGCGGGAGAGACAGTGATACCATGCCGCCTGTATGGGTTGCGAAGAACCCTGACCACGGGGTTGTCTTAGGTGCTTCTATTGTCTCGGCTGCCACGGCCACTGAAGTAGGTGCAAAAGGAGTGCGAAGGCAGCCGTGGGCGAATGAGCCGTTTATTCCGGGACCGTTAGGCGATTACATGGAAGCACAATTTGCTTTTTTTAACAGCAGCTCGCTTAAAGAAGAGCAGAGACCAATTATGGCCGGATTGAACTATTTTCTTACTGCATGTGCCCGAGGAGAAGAAGAAGAAAGTTTGCTCGGTGAGAAAAAGGATGTGCTGGTTTGGCTCGGCTGGCTGGAACGGCGGGCCCATGGTGATGTCGATGCAATCGAGACCCCGATCGGCCTTATTCCGAAGTATGAAGATCTGAAAATCCTTTTTAATAAGGAAATTGATAAAGAGTATCCGAAAGAGCTTTATGATAAGCAATTTTCTTTTTATGTTGACAATATCATCGACAGGATCGATCTTCAGGAAGAATCCTATAAAAAGGAGAAAGAAGTTCCTCAAAAGATTTTTGAGGTTTACGAAAAGCAGGTAAACGGGCTTTTAAAACTCAAAGAAAAATACGGAAAAATTATCACACCGGAACAGCTCATTGAAGGAACATAGAGGAGGGAAGTACCAGTTATTTTTACTGTACACGGTTCGTTATCTTACCGATAGACCCGATCTCTACTGTCACTTCATCTCCGGGCAAAATGGGTGAAACCCCGCCCGGTGTACCGGAGGTCACGATATCACCCGGACAGAGCGTCATTACCGTAGAAAGATAGTGGAGAAGAAAAGAGACAGAAAAAATAAAATTTTTTGTACTATCCTTCTGCACAACAGTCCCGTTTACGGATGTTTTTATCTCGAGATTATCAGGATTGCAGTCCGAAACGATGTACGGGCCAATCGGGCCGAATGTGTCGTACCCCTTCCCTAAAGAAAGGTAGAGCTGACTGTCTTCGATGACCTGCCGTTCGGTTACATCATTGAAACAGCAGTAGCCGAGCACATAGTCGAGAGCATCTTCCTGTGCAACCCGTTTCATCTCTTTTTTGACGATAATTGCCAGTTCCCCTTCGTATATCACTTTTCTCGCATTTTCCGGATATACAATCGGTTCTGCATGGCCTATAAGCGAAGAAGGAGGTTTGAGAAAGAAAACCGGTACTTCGGGAAACTCTTCTTCGATCTGGGCGATAAGTTCTTTAAAATTATGCGCGACACAAACGACCTTGCTCGGCTTGACAGGGGGAAGAAGAGAGACTGCATCGAGGGAATATTTTTTATCTGTAGGAGCGTATGTCTCTAGAAACGACCCCGAGATTACGGTCACTGTGTCCCCTTCCACAATTCCCTCATAAACACGGCCATCGAGACGAAAGCGGGCATAATTCATTGATTGAACCGAAACTCTTCTACCTGATAATTTTTAACGAGTACTGTCTCTTTTGTGGCAACTGCCTGAAGAATAATAGAGCCCATCTCTTCGGAAGTCATAAACTTTTCCCTCGGGACAGTGCGGTCTCCCCAGTATTCGCTGTTCGTGGATCCGGGGAGAATATTCATAACACGAATATGAACGCCTTGCTCATGAAGTTGGTTTAATTGCAGACGAAGCCCCTCAGTATAGCCTTCGAGAGCAAATTTAGAACTGCAATAGATCGGTGCTACCGGATTGGCCCGCCATCCTGCAGGGCTGGAGATCATAATAATGTCTCCTTTTTTTTGCTTTTTCAATTGAGGCAGTGCGGCCCTCGTCATAAAAACGACACCATCGACATTGGTTTCCATCATAGCTTTATACGTTTTTGTATCGACGGTTTCTAAATCGGTTGGATAACCGACCCCGGCATTATTGATAAGCACATCGATTCTTCCGAACTCGTTTACACACGCAGAAACACATGCATTGCAGGCGTTCTCATCCCGTACATCACCGGTAAAAATAAACGGTTTCGTTCCGGATTCTTTTTCGATTTCAGCAGAAAGATTTTCGAGCCGTTCTTTTCGACGGGCGGTAAGGCACAATGTTACACCCGCCTTCGCAAGAAGAACAGCTGCACATCTGCCCATTCCGCTGCTCGCTCCCGTAAGGAGTACAACCTTACCTGAAATGGAAGTAAATCCTAAGTCTTCTAAAGATAATGACATATATGACTCCTCAAAGTTAGTTTCATATATAAAAATTTAAGTTCAATTATGGAAATATATCGTTACTTGTGTTATCATGTCAAGAGAACTGCTTGTATATTCAAATACGAAACAAATTATTCAAATACGAAAATTTTTTCTTGACAGCTCAAAAATTCCATGATAGCATTCCGTAAATGAATAATGAGTTCCATAAAAGGAACCAATTATTCTATATTAAACCCTAACGGGTAAAAATTTAAAAAGGAGAAGGATATGAAAAAGTTTCTCTTACTAGCTCTCTGTATTTTTGTTTTCGGTTTTGCTATGACCTTTGCTGAAGGTAAGCAAGAAAGCGGAGCCGCCGGCGGGTCCGAAAAACCGATTGTCATGAAGGTCGCACACGCGCAGCCGGAGCACACGCCAAGACATAAATCGTATGTGCGCTTCAAAGAACTTGTCGAACAACGGAGCAACGGCGCTATTGAGGTTGATATTTATCCTCATGGCGAGCTCGGAGTCGAACATGATGTAACAGAACAGGTAAAACTGGGAACAATCCAATCTACCCGAAGCGGCAGTTTTGAAATGATCACCCCTAAACTGCTTATCTATACCATGCCGTTTCTGTTCGAAGATGTTGAAGGGCTTCGAAAAATAACCAGAGGACCTCTTGGGGAAAAACTGGTCGCAAAAGATGCCGAGAAAAACGGATTCAAACTGCTTGCTACCGGAGACGCGGGCTATTTCAGACATGTTACCAACAATGTGCGTCCTATAGAGAAACCTGCGGATATGAATGGGCTGAAGATGAGAACACCTCCGATCGAATCGATCATTAAAACCATGGAAGCACTCGGTGCAAATCCGGTTTCGATTCCGTATGCTGAAGTGTATATGGCACTTAAAACCGGCGTTGCGGACGGTCAGGAAAATCCATATATCAACATCGAAGCGATGAAGTTTCATGAAGTACAGAAATATCTTACCATTGTGAACTATCAGTGGCATCCTGACCCCTTCGTTGTGAATCTCGAGTGGTATAACAATCTCAAACCCGAACATCAGAAATTAGTCAAAAAAGCTGCTGAAGAAGCTATGGAGTACAACGACAGCATGATGAAATCTGCAAGTGATGAAGCATTTAATAAGATTAAAGATAGCTTTGACGAGATTACCAGGTTGACGGATAAACAACGGCAGGTTTTTATCGATGCCGTACAACCGGTATATGACTATTACATCAAGAAAGGTCTCTTCACGATGGATGAATTAAAACAAATTAGAGAGACCGCAGCAGGAAATTAAAAAAGTTTTTTTACCAAGGCAAGAGAGTGGTGTTCTCTATACGGTCATCACTCTCTTTTTTCTACTGTTGACGATGTGAAAAGGAAAATGGAATATTGGTGTCGAGAGGCAAGAGGTAAAAGATGAAAAAGCTGTTAAATGGAATCGATGAAGCCATGTTTTTCTGGTGTATATTACTCACCGCCGTACTGGCCTGTTCCATGATCGGTTCTGTTTTTCTTCGATATGTTTTTGGTTTGACATTTGTTTGGGCTGAAGAGTTTATTACGATGGTGTTTATCGCAACAACGTTTTTCGGTGCCGCGGTCGCTACGAGAGAAGATGAACACATCTCGATTGACTCGCTCATTGAGGTGCTGCCGGATAAGACACGGAATATCTTGAGCATATTCAGTCACATTGTCATAAGCATCGTGATGGGGTTTGTCTTTTACTACAGTCTCAACTGGATAGAAAAATCCGGTGATCTTCTTACACCCGGGTTGCGTGTTCGAGAGAAATATTTTTACTTTATAGTACCAGTAGCCTCCATACTGATTATTTTTTATGCAGTGAGAAAGATTTTTTCAAAGTTATCTACATTGAGATCGACCTCTGACATCCATAATGAAAATTTGAATTGAGCTCAACCGGAGAAGGAGCGCGTACGTGGAAACTGCTATACTGATTTTATCGTTTTTTGCACTCGTTATCATTGGAGTTCCTATTGCTTTTTCCTTAGGTGCTTCCGGGATAATTTATCTTCTCCTGCAAAATCCTGCCTTTCTCGTGACCCTTCCTCAGCGTATTTGGGCAGGCTCGAACAGTTTTATTTTGATCGCTCTCCCTCTTTTTATTTTGGCTGGAGAGCTTATGAACAGGGGAGGGATAACAAGACGCATTGTTGATTTTAGCCTTTACCTCGTACGCCCTTTCAGAGGCGGGTTAGGAGAAGTAAATGTAATTGCCAGCATGATTTTCGGCGGTATCTCCGGATCCTCGGTGGCAGACACTTCAGCCATAGGGACCGTGCTTATTCCTAATATGGAAAAAAAAGGATACGGTACCGGCTTTTCAGTCGGTGTTACGGTTGCCTCATCTACGATGGGAATGATTATTCCGCCGAGCATTCCTATGCTTATTTACGCAATGATTTCCGAGGTTTCCGTCGGCGCTCTTTTTCTCGCAGGAGCCATACCCGGACTCATGATCGGGGTGTCACAGATCTTAATGGTATACGTCATTTCAAAAAAAAGAGGATACCATCCTGTACATAAAAAATTTGAAGTGAAAGAGTTTTTCAATACAACCAAGGACGGTGTTCTGGCAATGATCATGCCCATTGTAATTGTAGTAACTGTATCCTTCGGTATTGCTACGGCCAGTGAATCTGCCGGGGTAGCAGTATTCTATGCTCTCCTTCTCGGTTTTTTCGTATACAGAGAATTGAAATTAAAAGACATCGGACACCTTTTAAAACGAACATTTTTAACTTCCAGTTCCATTATGATTATTGTAGGTTTTTCAATGATTTTTACCTGGATTCTTGCGATGGAACGAATCCCTTATGAATTGGGAGAAATCATACTCAATTTAAGCATCAATAGAATTTGGATTCTCATACTCATTAATATTGCTATTCTCGTTATCGGAACATTTATCGATGTCGGCCCTGCGATCATCTTGATCAGTCCCATATTGATAAAAGTAATGGGGGGATTGGGAATTAGTCCTCTCCATTTCGGGGCAATCTTGATCTGCGGTCTGGCAGTAGGACTCGTGACCCCTCCGGTTGGTGCCTGTTTAAATGCGTGTACTAAAATATGCGGGATTCCTGTCATTAAGATTTTTAAATATGCCTTGCCTTTTATTCTCTGCAATGTTGTTATTTTCTTTTTGGTCACATTTATCCCCGCATTATCACTCTGGCTGCCGGGTTTGGTAATGAAATAATGGTATTAAGGTAATACATGAAAAAAGAAGAAGCAAAGACAAATAATTACAGTATACCGAGTCTTCGAAGGGGGTTCGAAATTATCGAGGCAGTTGTACAGAAGGAAGACGGTTCGACTGCACTGGAATTGGAAGAAGCGTTACATATTCCTAAGACAACGGTGTTTAGGATTTTGCAGACGCTGCAAAAAGAAAAATGGCTTGAAAAACGTGGTGACAGTTATGTTGCAGGTCACAGATTGGTCAAGAGCAGCATGCAGGCACTCTCACAGGTAAAATTGCGCAGTATTGCTCGGCCGTATATGGAGCAGCTCAGTCAGGACACCCAGGAAACATCGCATATCGGAGTAATGGCCGGAAAAAAAGTGATGCTGGTAGAAGTGTGTGACGGCCCGAGACATATCAGAGTAGCGTGCAGGGCGGGAACAATTACAGTACCCCACGCATCTTCTCTTGGGAAAGTACTGTTAGCATATGAGGTAGGAAGTGAAAATCTCGAAGATTTTTTTTTAGGAGTCGAATTAGAACAACGGACAGAAAACACAATAATCAACATCGAAGAACTCAAACAGGAACTAGACCGGATCAAAGAGCAGGGCTATGCGATTGATAATCTCGAGTATCATGATGATGTCCGGTGTCTTGCAGCTCCGGTGTGGAATGCATTCGGACAGGTCATAGCGGCAGTAGGGATTACCGCTACGACGTTAACATTCGGTTTTGAAATGGTCCCTGAAACAGCAGAAAAAGTAAAAAAAATTGCCCACGACATCTCAGTCGCACTCGGGACGACACAATAAGAGGCAAATATATACAACCATCGTGTTTTTATAGGAGAACAATATGAACAAAAAATTTGAAGGCATTATTCCTCCCGTCATTACCTGTTTTACAAAAAACGGGGAGATCGATGAAGAGGCCCAGCGGAGAACGGTAAGCTTCTTAGCGGACCATGTGCAGGGGTTCTATCCCTGCGGAACATACGGCAGCGGCCCGCTCATGACGGTAGAGGAGAGAAAAAAAGTTGCAAAAATTGTTGTAGAAGAGAAAAAAAAGGCACATGTGATCATCCATGTCGGGTCAATCAACACAGCGCAGACGGTAGAACTGGCCCGACACGCTGAAAAAATCGGGGCTGATGCCGTTGGTGCTATTCCGCCGTATTATTATACCTATCAGGACCAGCACTTAATCGCCCACTATCGTGCACTGCTCGAGGCGGTGAACATTCCGGTTTATTTGTATAATAACCCCATGCTCTCCGGCAATCCGGTATCTCCGGAAGTGCTCAACACGTTAGCAGAAGAAGGGCTTTCCGGTGTAAAAGATTCGGCTTTCGATCTCGTCTCTTTTTATATGTATCTGCTCGGTGTCAAAAAAGAAGATTTCAATTTTATTATTGGTACCGAAGCGATAGCAGCTGCAGCACTCGATGCGGGAGCAACAGCGGTTATTTCCGGATTAGCGAATGTTTTTCCGGAATTCATGGTAGATTTCTATAACACCTGGAAAGAAGGTGATACTAGAAAAACCGCAAAGAAACAACTTGATGTGGTAAAAGCACGGGCCATTCTCAAGTATGGACCCACCCTTACCATGACCTATGCAGTATTAAAAATGCGGGGTATGGACCCCGGCTATCCGAGAGCACCATACCGGGAGATATCAGCTGATATCTATAAAAAAGTTGAAAAAGCTTTTAAAGAAATGAAGCTTTTATAATGTACTTGACCAAGTAAATGTAAATAGGAGATAAATATGGACGTTCGATATTCAGTAAGTAAACGCGAAGCAAAACAGATGGATACAGAGGCATTACGGAATGAGTTTCTTATAACCGAGCTTTTCAAGCCCGGCGCAATTCAGATGACTTACAGTCATGTGGACCGGATTGTGGTCGGAAGTGCTGTTCCCACAGGTAAATCGGTCCATCTCGAGGCGGACAAGCAAATCGGTGCCGATACGTTTCTAGAACGGCGCGAACTCGGTGTTATCAATATCGGGAATGCCGGCTCGATTACCGTAGATGGTACTACTTTCACTATGGGAAGTAGAGACGGGTTGTATATCGGCTGCGGAACGAAAGAAGTTTCGTTTGCCTCTAAAAACGACAATGAACCGGCAAAATTCTATCTAGCCAGTACTCCCGCTCATAAACAGTATCCGACAAAACAGGTAACGGTAAACGATGCCAGAAAGATCAATCTCGGCTCACGTGCAGAATCCAATGTACGTACTATCAATCAGTACATTCACCCGGATGTCCTGGAAAGCTGTCAGCTCCTCATGGGACAGACTGCCTTGGAACCGGAAAATGTGTGGAACACGATGCCGACCCATCTGCATGAACGGAGGATGGAAGTGTATATGTACTGCGACCTGCCCGAAGATGCGATGCTTATCCATCTTATGGGAGAGCCGAAAGAGACGAGGCACCTTATTGTAAGAAATGAACAGGCGATTATCTCTCCGAGCTGGTCGATCCACTCGGGAGTGGGGACAACTAACTACACTTTTATTTGGGCCATGGCGGGAGAAAACCAGGTGTTTACCGATATGGATAAAGTAGGACCAAACGATATTCTCTAGAAAAAAAGGAAGCGGCGTTTTATGTCTGAAGCAATCGAGGTAATCTCCTTTGGGGAGCCGTTGATAGGGATTTACCCACCGGAAGCAACTTCGGTCACCGACGATGTCTCCCTTACAAAAACCTGGGGCGGCGACACATCGAATTTTGCCCTGGCAGTTGCCAAATTGGGACACAGATCAGCGTATCTAACCAGAGTGGGAGAAGAAGAGTTTGGCCGCAGTTTTCTCTCCTTGTGGGAGAAAAACTGTGTTGATACTACTCTCGTACAAACCGACCCCGAGCATTCTACCGGGTTGTATTTTATCTCCTATGAGGGAGTGAAACACAACTTTTTATACTACAGACGTAATTCCGCCGCTTGCTTTATAGATCCTGGTGCTCTCGATTGGGAGTTGATCGAAAATGCTCGAGTAATTCATCTAAGCAGTATAAGCCAGGCAGTCCATCCGAACGCACTCGATTTCTCATTCAAGCTTCTCGATTTTGCCAAACAAAACGGCATAACCGTCTCCTACGACATTAATTTTCGACCTCCGTTGTGGAACATCCATCTCGCACGGTCGATTATTTCATACACGATCGACCGGTTTGCAGATATTCTCTTTATGACCGATGATGAGTTGTCTCTTCTCGGATGGGAAAATGATATACAGCCATTCCTTGATACCTGCAGCAGGAAACCGGAAATCGTTGCTTTAAAGCGCGGTGAGAAAGGGTGTAGTATACACCGAGGAGACCAAACGGTAAAAATACCTCCTTTTTCCGTGGAGGTTGTCGATACCGTCGGCGCCGGTGATGCCTTCGATGCAGGATTGGTAACAGGGTATATCGAAGGAGCCGATATTGAAGCTCTAGGCAGATTTGCAAACGGGGTGGCTGCTTTTACCTGCAGAGGGAAGGGGCCGCTCGACTGTCAACCGCTGCGTGGGGAGATAGATCAGTTCTTAACTTGACAATCTGCGTATTTGATTTATAATCGTACATGGTTTTCAAATTAGGACAGTTGGTTTCTAATTTGAAACACATACACCGGCCTGTTAGGCCGGTTTTAAAATCTTTAGGAGGAAACTATGAAAAAATTCCTAACAACAAGTTTCATGGTGCTGTTCATAACGGCACTGTCTGTCGTTCCGCTTTTTGCCGGAGGTCAAGGTGAAGAGGGCGCGGCGGAAGGCCCAGTTACGATTACGTATTGGACTTCGTATCCTGGACTGCACGCAACAGTGCAGAGTGCTGCTGAATCATACATGGAAGAGAACCCAAATGTAAACGTCGAAGTGGTTCTCTTTCCGCAAAGAGCAATGGATGACAAAGTTTCAGTATCTCTTCCGGCGGGAGAGGCGGCGGACCTCATCGACTTTGCCTGTTTTCAGATCTACCCGTACTATGCAAACGGCTATATAAACGAACCGCCCGACGACGTCATTCAGCTATTAAAAGATGAATTCCCCGGTTTTGTTCTCAATTCAGCAAAAGACCCTGCCAGCGGTAATTATTTTACAGCACCTTATTATGTATCGCTTAAAGAAATGTTTTACAACACGGACCACTTTGCTGAAGCAGGACTTAAAAAGACCCCTGCAACATTAACCGAGCAGATGGAAATGGCCAAGAAACTTACTAAATACGACGCCAACGGCAACGTAGAACGGGTAGGCCTCGATCTTAGACTCTCCGGCGGAGGATTCGGGACAGCCCAGAAGTACTGGACCCAGGTCATGGTCGCTTACGGTGCGGAACCGATTACTCCGGTAGGAGACAAGTGGAAAGCAGGATACGACAATAAAGCAGGTTACGATTCTCTGCAGTACTACATGGATGCAATCTACAAACACGAAGTAGAAAGCCTCGATGCAAAATCGGACGCGGAAGCATTCGGTCTTGGTGTTACTTCTATGTTCCAGCGAGAATCCTGGGTAGTAGGACATCTCAAGAAAAATGCACCGGACATCAACTACGACATATTCCTTATGCCGGAAGGCCCCGCAGGCGGCGGTACGGTCGGAAACACCCAGTCGATCAGTGTACCCGAATCATCAAAAAACAAACGGGCAGCATGGGATTTTGCAAAATATCTTATGAGCCCTGAAATACAGGTCAAAATCTACGACGAGTCCGGCTGGCAGTCTTTGAACCTTACCGCGGATTATACTCCTCTCTACGAAGAGGCACCTGTACTTGAGAAGTTCATGGACGCTCTCGACACCCCGGGCCACCCGGTGCTCGACTATGAGAATATACAGCCCATTATGGAAATTCACGCCAGAATGGCCGACCGGCTCATGGCTGCTTTCAAGAAAGAGAATCTTGCCACTGATCGGGCAGCTTTAGAAGCTGAAGTGGACAAGCAGGCTGAAGAGACAAACCGAATCCTCAAAGATTACGATTTGCTTGCCGAATAATCTTAATCGATTATAATTGAATAATCGGGGAAGCAGGAAACTTCCTGCTTCCCTTTATAATTTGTTGTTCAAAGGAGACATGAGATGGCTAAACCGCTCTTAGGGGGTAAAGGCAGCATTCAAAGAAACCAACTCCATTTTATATTAGCAGTGTTCGTTCCTGTTGTATTCCTCTTTATTGTTGTACGTGTGATACCTATTATCTCTACGTTAGGTATGGCGTTTACGAACTATCATATGCACAGGCCCGTAACGAAATTCGTGTTTATTGAAAATTTTATCCGACTTTTTAGTGATGAACTGTTCATGACCGCATTTAAAAATTCCGTACAATTTGTTCTCATTGCTTTACCGGCGGAAATAATTTTAGGTCTTACAATCGCATTGCTTATAAACAACAATTTGCGCGGGGAAGGATATTTCCAAACACTTTTTTTCATTCCCTATATTCTGCCGATGGTACCGGCAGCAATCATTTGGCAGTGGATATACGCTCCGGGCTCGTATGGGCTGGCAAACTTTGTGTTGGAATCACTCGGAATGAGTCGGATAGGATGGCTTGTAGAACCGGGCATTGCATTAAATGCGGTAATCGTTATGCATGTATGGAAAAACCTTGGGTTCTTTGTTGTTATTTTTCTCGTTGGTTTAAAGGACATTTCAACCGATTACAAAGATGCCTCGTTGATTGACGGGGCAAACGGGTGGCAGCGTATATGGCAAATCGAGCTGCCTATTATGAAACCGATAATTCTATTTACAAGCGTGATGGCATCTATTTGGGCACTGTCCGCTTTTACGGAAGTGTATATCATGACCCAGGGGACCGATACTTCTGCCGGTGTTGAGATCAGCGTATTGGTCTTCCAGATTTACACGGAAGGCTTCCGGTATTTCAGAATGGGATATTCATCCGCTATCTGTTTTATTTTGTTTATCATTTCAATGGCCTTAGTCGGCTTACAATTTTTATTGTTCAGGGAGAAATAATATGACTGTACGAGGAAGTTTAAGCGGACGAGTTGTTCTCTATCTAGTTCTTATCGTAACCAGTCTCATAAACATTTTCCCATTCATTTGGCTGGTATTTTCATCTTTCAAACCGAACGCGGATATTGTTACAACAACACCTACGATATTTCCTGAGACTTGGACTTTGATCAATTACAATCTTTTAAGTAAAGCAGCGCCTTTTTTACGATTTTTTATGAACAGTGTGATTGTATCCGGCGTTTCGACACTATTTGTACTGATAAGCTGTTCGGCCATGGGATACATCTTTGCGAAGTATCAATTTAAAGGAAGAGATGCCTTCTTTACCATGATCCTTGCTACAATATTGATACCGCAATATACCTATTTTATTCCCATGTATTTGACCATTAAAACGCTTGGATGGGTAAACTCATATGCGGGTATTATTTATCCGTTTATTATTATGAGTTCCGGTATCTTTTTTCTGCGCCAGACCATAAGCATGATACCGAACGACCTTTTGGATTCGAGTCGTATCGACGGGGCAAACGAGTTTCAGGTGTATCGCCACGTGATCATTCCCCTTTCCAAATCGGCGATGGCTGCAATTGCTATCGTAAACTGGGTATTTACCTGGTCCCGGTTCCTCTGGCCGCTGATTGTAGCAAGTTCTGAGAATATGTTTACTATGGAAATCGGGCTCGCCTATTTCAGAAACCACTTCGTTGTCGAATACGGAGGGATAATGGCGGCGTGCGTTATTACCCTGCTGCCGGTCCTCGTCGTATTTCTCATTTTCAGAACGAGAATTATCGAAGGCATTGCCATGACGGGGATGAAATCGTAACACACATGTAGAAGAGATAGAGGAGAACTATATGAGAGCAGCAAAGCTTGTCGAACCGAAAAAAATCAGTATTCAAGAAGTGGATACACCGAAAATTGGAAAAGACGATGTCTTGATCAAAATCCGCGCAGCCGGAATCTGCGGCACGGACCTTCATATTTATCAAGGGCACAGGCCGGATATTGCACTGCCGCGAGTTATGGGGCATGAGCTTTCCGGTGAAATTGCAGAAGCCGGAGAGGGCGTAACCGAGTTAGCGGTCGGCGACCATGTGGTCATTGATCCGGTAATCTACTGCGGTAGTTGTCCTGCATGCAAGAAGGGGAAGAGAAACGTCTGTTCCTCCATTATGTGCTTCGGATGCCAAACGGACGGCGGATTTCAGGAGTATGTAAAAGTCAAGGCACGCGATGCATATAAAATCAGCAAAGATATTCCTTTTAGCCATGCTGCAATGGCGGAACCGTTTTCAATCTCTGCTGAGATTCTCGAGCGCAGCGATCCTTCAGAGGGAGACCGTGTTGTTGTCTACGGTGCGGGAACAATCGGACTTTGTGTTCTCCAGGCGCTTAAAATGAAAGGGGCCAAGGTTTTGATGGTAGACTTAGTCGAAAGCAGACTCGAAAAGGCCAAAAAACTCGGTGCTGATATGGTCGTAAATACCACGGAAAAAGAGCTCAGAGATGTGGTCATGAACTCTTTTAGCGAAGGTGGGGCGGATATCGTCATCGAGGCGGTCGGCGCTTCAAAGCTTGTAGATGAAGCAGTCGAAATTGTTGCCCGGGGAGGAAGGATCGTTGTCATCGGTTTTGATAAGACCGAACTGCACGTATCCGAGTTTACCTTCGTACGGCCGGGAATCGAGATTCGAGGATCTGTACTCAATAATGAAAAGTTTCCTCAGGTCGTGAAATGGATGGAGCAGGGTTCGATCCATCCGGAAGCAATGATTTCCAAAGAGTATCCGCTTGAAAAAATCGGACAGGCCTTCGAGGACATTTTAGCTGATCCGAAAAGCGTTATCAAAGTTATTGTAACGTTCTAATATGAATGCACGATACGCATACCGGACAGTATTCGATTTCTCTCTCGAACTGCTCGAACGGGCGGGGATGGACAGGACCATTGGCCGGGTAGTAACAGAGACACTGTTAGAGGGGGATTTAACCGGCCACACCACACACGGTCTCCAACTGCTTTCCCCGTATCTCGCCCAAATCGAATCCGGCGATATGCGTACAAGCGGTGAGCCGCATGTTATCAAGGACAACGGTGGTGAGATATTTTGGGACGGAAGATATCTTCCCGGCCCCTGGCTTATCCATAATGCCCTGGATACCGCATGTGAGCGCATCGATACATATTCCGTGATAACGATGCTTATCAAGCGGAGTCATCACACTGCGGCACTCATATCGTATCTGAAACGGGCCACAGATAAAAACCTCGTAGTAATGATCTTTTGTTCCGACCCTTCCGCAAAAAGTATTGCTCCGTTCGGCGGAACAGAACCTGTGTATAGTCCTAATCCGATTGCAGTGGGAATCCCCTCGAACAGTGGTCCTGTGTTAATCGATATCAGCACTTCCGCAACAGCTCACGGGGTCGTCTCGCGCTATTATCAGGCAGATAAAAGTCTTCCCGGTAAATGGCTTATCGATAATAACGGCAAACTAACCGACGACCCGGCTGCAGCTTTCAGCGAACCACCCGGTTCCATACTTCCGCTAGGCGGCGCAGACCTCGGCTATAAAGGATTTGCCTTAGGCCTCATGGTAGAAGCGCTCACCTCGGCACTTGCCGGTACAGGCCGGGCCGATCATATCGCAGACTGGGGTGCGTCGGTATTGATACAGGTATTCAATCCCGCGGGGTTCGGCGGTGTAGAAAAGTTCTTACGTGAAACCGGTTATCTCACCGGTACATGCAGAAATAATAAACCTGCGGACCCCAACCGGCCGGTCCGTCTTCCCGGTGAAAGAGCTCTCCGCATGAGGGAAGACCAGCTTAAAAACGGACTGATACTCGAGAAAACGGTTATTCCGTCATTGAAAGAATGGGCGGAAAAGTTTGACCTGTCCGTTCCTCAGCCGCAGCAGTAGGAAATCAGGAGATTGTTACCATGAACCATCGAGAACGGGTCTTGACGACACTCGAACACAAAGAGCCGGATATGGTCCCGATTGATATCGGTTCATCGGTAAATAATCTGAACAATGTGGCATATAAAAAGGTCAAACAGTTTCTCGGCATTGAACGGGAGATAGAACAGTTCAGGGGCCTTATGACTTCTACGTACTACGATGAAAAGGTATTGGAACTACTCGACGTTGATACGAGGCATGTATGGCTCAACGACCCGGTTGAGTACCGGGCCATAAAAGATCCCGATTTCGACAGTACAAATTACACCGACGATTGGGGAGCTCGGGTAAGAAAAGTGGAAGGGAAGGGGGCGTTCCATGTAAAACCACCCTTATATCCTGCAACCATAACCGATCTCGACTCTTTTAGATGGCCCGACCCGGCTGACCCGATACGTATAGAGGGTCTCAAAGAGCGAGCGGAACGGTTTCACTGCGAAGGTGAATATGCTGTAGTAAGTAATATCGTCGGACACGGAGGTCTCATCGAACACTGCTGTTATCTGCGCGGTACCGATCAATTTTTTATGGATGTTGCATTGGAGAAGAAGTTAGTCCATGCGTTGCTTGCACGGATTACCGATGTATTTATGGGGCTCTACGATGTGCTGCTCGGTGAAGCGGGCGAGTATGTCGACCTGGTATATTGGGCGGAAGATTTTGGAACACAGACCAGCCTCCTTCTCTCTCCGGATATGTATCGGGAGTTTTTTAAGCAGCACCATAAAAAAATTTTCGATTTTATAAAACGAAAAGCGCCGCATGTAAAACTATTGTTCCACAGCTGTGGTGCGGTCTATCCGATTATATCGGATTTAATAGAAACCGGAATCGATATTCTCAATCCGCTGCAGCCTTTAGCAGAGGGAATGGACCTCGAAGCTCTCAAACAGCAGTACGGGGATGTCATTTCTTTTTGCGGAGCTATTGATATTCAGAGGGCCCTTCCGGGAACTCTCGATGATGTCGAACAAGAAGTTACATTGAGAATTCGACAGCTGGCCCCGGGAGGCGGGTATATCTTAGCACCGGCTAATTATATTCAAAACAATACTCCGCCGGAAAATGTCGTTCACATGTGCAAAACAGCCCGCTCATACGGTGTGTATCCTATAGAGGAGCTAAACTGATGGGACAGGGTTACACAATCCCGAGCCTCCACAGGGGAATGATGGTACTAGAGTTTGTCGCGGAACGGGAAGACCCTGTAAGTTTTACTGAACTTGCCGAACAATTCGATATTCCGAAGACAACGCTTTTTCGGATTCTCCATTCATTCGTCACCGACGGATGGCTCGAGAAAAAAAGCGATCAGTATACGTTGGGACACAAAGCAATCCGGATCGGGGTAAAGTTTTTAACTCGGCTGCAATTAAATGAGGTAGCGGTCCCCCATATGGACCGGTTGAGCAAACTGACAGGTGAGACCTCCTATTTGGAAGTATTATCCGGTAAGAACGGCCTCCGGGTTGCCGTTTGTGACGGGCCCCGACATATCCGTATTGCATCGCGTGTGGGGGCCATCAATGAACTGCACTGCTCCGCGCCGGGGAAAATACTGCTCGCATATACTGTAAAAGAAGATTTACACACCTTTTTTGAAGGAATGGAATTGGATAAAAAAACCGAACGAACGATTACTGATATCGACAGTTTAATCGACGAGGTGGCACTTACAAAACGCAGAGGATACGCTTTTGATAATAGAGAGTATCACAACGAAGTGCGCTGTCTTGCTGTCCCCGTATATGATGCGTTTGGGAATGTCATAGCAGGTATCGGCATTACGGCAGCGGTCACCTCTTTTACTATGGACATGGTTGATTCGATTTATGAACAGGTAAAGGAAGCTGCTGGAGGGATTTCAAAAGACTTAGGCGCTGCCGGAAGGCAGGCGGAGAAAATAAAAAAATAAATTTTGTAAAGTAAGGAGTATGTATATGGTTTTAGACAAATTTAAACTCGACGGAAAGGTGGCAATCGTAACAGGGAGTGCGACAGGTCTCGGTCAGGCGATGGCAATAGGGCTTGCCGAAGCGGGGGCCGACATCGCAGGTGTGTATAACCGGCGGACTCCTGAGGAAACACAGAAAGGAGTAGAGAAGGCCGGAAGAAAGTTCCTCCCGATTCAGGCCGACCTCATCTCACTCGAACCGATTCCGGGGATAATCGAGAAAACGGTTTCTGAACTTGGTAAAGTAGATATACTGATCAACAATGCGGGCATTATTCGCCGTGCTCCTTCGGTTGAGTTCACGGAGAAAGATTGGGATGATGTTATGAACATCAATCTCAAGAGTGCATTTTTTCTCGCCCAGGCTGCAGCAAAGCAGTATATGAAACAGGGGTCCGGAGGGAAGATCATCAATATCGCTTCCATGCTCTCCTTTCAGGGAGGAATCCTCATCCCGCCGTATACGGCAAGTAAAAGCGGAATCCACGGGCTTACGAAGCTACTCGCCTGTGAATGGGCAAAAGAAAATATCAATGTAAATGCAATTGCCCCGGGCTACATGATAACAACAAATACCGAAGCTCTACGAAACGATCCGGCGAGAAACGAAGCGATTGTCTCCCGTATCCCTGCAGGACACTGGGGAGAACCCGAAGAACTCCAGGGCGCGGCGGTGTATCTTGCCTCAGAAGCATCACGGTACATGCACGGATTTACCGTTGCGGTTGATGGCGGTTGGCTCGCCCGTTAATCGATTCTGTAGCAGGAGCATAATGTGACACCAAAAGAAAGAATACTGGCATCATTGCACCATGAAAAACCCGACCGCATACCTACGGGAGAAAACTCGGTCGACGGGGAACTCGTAGACCAAATTCTCGGAGAAAACGTACTTTTTAACAAAGGGTGGGACGAGCTGAATGCTGTCTGGAACGGGAAACGGGATGAGGTAGTACGAGATTACTGTCTCGTACACGAGAAGCTCCCCCAGGCTTTGGAATGGGACTATGTTCGGGTACCGGTCGTTCCTGCTGCCAAAGAGTACTCCCCTCCCGAAAAAACAGGGGAGTACTCCTGGATAACCGAAGAAGGGCATGAGGTCCATTTCAAACCGGAGGCCGGAAATATAATATCGCGAAGCCATTATCCCGATCTTACAATCGATGATCTTCCCGATCCGGATGGACCGTTCGAGATCGATAGTACTACTTTAGAGGCAATTAAGCATGTGGTAAAAACGATCGGAGAGACCCGCTTCATCATTGCACGTACACCGTTTGACGGGACGTTCCCCTGGGAACAGACCGTAGGTATGGAAGCTTTTCTCATGAAGATGGTATTGGATCAGGATTTCGTTGAAAAAGCTGTGCAGGTGTGGGTAAACAGATGTATTGTATACATAGATGCGATGCTCGATGCAGGTGTAGACGGGATCATGACCACGGATGATTACAGCGACAATCGAGGCCCGATTATGGGTGTTGAGTTGTTCCGTAAGTTTATTATTCCGGGTATTCGGAAACAGTGCGAAGCGATCCATGCCAAAGGCGGGTATTTTATCAAACATACCGATGGTAACCTGTGGGATGTGCTCGACGATTTCGTAGAAATCGGGATCGACGGATGGCACGGTATCCAGCGGAACATTGGAATGGATTTAAAGGAACTAAAAAAACGGTACGGTAGTAACCTCTGTTTTTTCGGAGGAGTCAATACCGAAACTATAATTAACGGTTCGAAACAGGAGGTAGAAGAAGAAGTGCGCAGCGCAATAGAAGCTGCCGGCAGCGGGGGAGGGCTCGTTCTCACCTGTAGTAATGTCGTTCCTCCCGGAGCGAAATTAGAAAACTACTACGCCATGCGCGAAGCAATAAAGAGGTATGGATCGTAATTACAGATCTACAATCCGCTGCCACGTTTTTGCATCAACAGGAATCCCGTTCGCCTTGTTCTGTTCCCGACGTGCGAGCGTACCCTCTCCGGGATAGCGGACTTCTCCCTCTTTCTTCTCCTCCGGTACGCTTTTGAGAAACTCAACCAACTCATCCCCTATACGGGTTATCTGCTCCCGGCTTGTCACGTGGTGAGCGGCAAACGCTAAATAAATCTGTGAGAGGTTCGGCTCATCAAACGGTATATCGCGGGTTGCAGCCCCGCCTGATAAAACAGAGGCAAAAAGATCGAGCATGATGGCCAGACCGCTCCCTTTCCAAATTCCTATGGGGAGGACCCGGCTGTTACGGATTATTGTACCCGGGTCTTTGGTCATCTTCCCCTCATCATCATATCCCGCCTGAAACTCCATTTCGCGGTTAGTCCTCTCGTAGAGTTCCATCTTACCGTACGAGTACTGCGACATCGCCATATCCAGGACTAGATGCCCTTTGTCCCGAGGAACAGCCAAGACAAAAGGATTATTTCCTACCAGAGGGACTTTACAGTTCGGCGGGGCCATATTCGGTTTTGTGTTAGTCCAGCAGATAAAGAGGAAACCGCGGGAGGCGGCACGCCGTCCGTAGGTGCCCCCGCGCATCCAGTGGGTGTTGTCCTTGAGGGCGACACAGCCGATACCGTTCTCTGCTGCAATCTCTACAGAGCGGTCCGTAGCCTTTAAGGCATTAAGCGGCCCTACCCCGGATTTCCCGTCCCACTGTTCGATACATCCAACAGAACCCACTTTTTCCGGGACCGCATCGATGTCGACGATGCCGTTTCTGCACTGCTCGATAAATAAGGGAAAGCGATTTACTCCGTGGGAAGCAACGCCGTCGAGTGTATTATCTGCAAAAATCGCACCACATTGCTCTGCGTTTTCTTTTGAAAAACCGGTATCGACAAGCACATCGAAAAATCGGTCTTTCATATCTGCATACTGTATATACAATTCCTGCATGGCTACCCCTCAGCTTTTTTATCGTAGTATGCGTTAAGCAGCTGATCTGCCACCCAGTTGGTCCGCGCGCCGCTTTCTCCGGTACTGGGGCTTTCCCCGCGGCCTAAGAGTTCATCAACCACCGTTTGGATAAGCGGCTGTTGAACATGCTCAGGTACTTTGAAATCAAACTTTTCGGTTTCAGCCTCTGTCGTACAGACAACCGGTGTCATGGTAAATGAGGTAAACGCTATTTTCCCTTTCGTACCGATGATTTCACTCCGGTCCGTTTCTACAGCCGGACCGGTAGCAAAGCTCCATACACCGTTTGCTATAATACCGCCATCGAACAGTAAAGAAGCTGTAACGATATCCTCTACCGGATAGAGGCCGGCCTGATTTAAAGCGAACCCGTCCACTTTTTGTACCGGTCCGAAAAGATAATCCAAATAATCGAGTTGATGTGTTCCCATATCTATAAAGTATCCGCCGCCGCCGATATTTCGGTCTAAGCGCCAGGAAGTACTTTCAGGGTCTACGTCGGCCGGCTGAGGCGGACGGCAAAACTGCACCGTCACGTACCGCACCTCTCCGATCGTACCGCTTTCTACGAGTTGCTTGACTTTTAAGAAATGGGGGAGCATTCTCCGGTAATATGCGACAAACAGCGGGACCCCGGCCTTTTTACACACTTCGATCATCTCGAGGCAGGATGCATAATCGAGTGCCATCGGTTTTTCGACATACACCGGTTTACCCGCAGCAGCAACCTTTTTAGTGTACTCGGCATGAAAGGCCGGGGGAGTGGCAATATATACCGCGTTTACCTCCGGATCATCGATAAGTTCATCTGCATTATCATACCATGTAGGAACGTTGTGCCGTTTCGCGTAATCTTCGGCCAGCCTGCCGTTGCGGCGCATAACAGCGATAAGCTGAGAATTGTCCGCCTTTTGAAAACCGGGTCCGCTTTTGATTTCCGTTACATCCCCGCACCCGATAATACCCCAACGAATCCGTTCCATAATAACCCCTTTGATCAACTCCGTAATGCTTTTTTCGTACTCTCCCAGGTTTGTTTCCGCTGCCTGTCCCGCTGTTCGATTACGGCGCTGACCGGAAAGTCAGTAAGTTCTCCGAGCTTTTTTATAATCGTCTCTTCTTTCGGAGGACAACCTTTACTACTGTTGTCTTTATTTCCATAGTGTGCAGAACACTTTCCTAAAAACAGTACCTTCTCTTCAGGCAGCGGTTCTTCAACCGGGCTCCCCATGACGATTGTAACGCCGGAAAGATTTTCTTCGTATCCGGCGGCACGAATATTAGAGAGAGCACCGATTAGCTGCCCGATGCAGCCGGAACAGGAAGATTTTCCTTCGATTATACGTATTCCCGAATAACGGGACCGTATAACGTCGAATCCGGTCTTATAAAATACGCGGTTCTCTTCTAATGATTCTCCTACTATTTCAATCGAGTCCATGGTAAGCGTAATTCCTTCCCGTTTTAAACTATAGGTCAGATGCATGACCTTTTCCGGATCAAAGCCGATAAGGTAGGTGCCGATATAATCAGTTGCATGAGGTGAGGCGCCTGCCATAATAAGGTCGAGTTTCCGTTTGTCTTCCGGTTCCCAGTTTCCCTGCATAACGGTAAGAGCGTCCACTACGGTGTAATGCGGCCTTATAACGGAAATGAGATCGGCAATCCCCGGGTCGAGCCCCAGCATGTGGGTCTTGCGTTTCTCTTCTGCGAGCATAACCCCTTTCATGTTTTTAAGACTTATCGTAGTAATGGTACGATGGTGCGTTTTTAACACCGGTACACTGATTATGATATCCGCCTCGTAGACTGTCTTTGACAATTTTACCCGGTCCATAACATACGGATTTTCAATGGTGACATCTACAAAATCGTCCGCATTGCAGTTAACGGTCTCTACACCCAATCTTCGGGCAATCTCTTCAGTCCCGGATACGCGAAACGCTTCTGTCGTACTCACTGCTCCGATAAAGTCATATCCTGCGGCCGCCCCGTCAGCAATCTTTACCGACCCGGGGCCACAGTCGAGTACAGCTTTGGTAACGGCTTCGGTTACCCTGGCATCGGTTACTAAGCCGCTGCCCGATGCTGCCGGTTGGTTCAAGTTCGGTTTAACGATTACGTTGCTGTCACGGCGTATCAGATCAGGCAGACCACCTGCGTACTCTAGTGCCGTTCGTACCGTCCGTTCGATGCTTTGTTCTCCGGTTTTGATTAAAGACACCGTGTAATTTTTCATACTAGTTTAAGCTATTTTCTCACTTCGCGCAGAAAAAGGCAAGAATGAAATAATCAATACTATATTTACAATACCGCACTAAAAAGTTTATAATTAAGCACTGAGGATACAACCATCGCCGGTATTACTGAAGCAAGAAAGAAATCGATACAGGTAAAAATTGTTTCATTTCTACTCCTTGCATTGTTGATCGCCATAACGTTACTCCTTATCTTTTGGACTACTACCGAAAAAAAAAGTCTGTTGGATTCTGCCGATCAAACCTTGATGCTCAACACTCTTATGCTCAATCAAACCATACGGGCAATTATGCTCGACGGTGAAGCTTCGGTTGCAGTCAAGACCATGGAAAATCTTAAAGAGATCGATGAGTTCGATGCAATTGGAATCTACCGAAAAGACGGTACTGCAGCTTTTTCCGATTATTCGACTTTGGATTATGTTAACCGGTATCAGGATGAAATTTATTTTGAAAAGACGGAGCGGGTCCCTGAAGATTTGCTTATGAATATTCATTTTAAAAAGGCCGCCTCATCTCATACTTTGGTAAAAATTGAAAATAAGGAAATGCAAATCTTAGAGTATTACTTTCCTCTTCTCAACACACCCGAGTGCAGAACGTGTCACGGAGAGGACCATTTTCTGCGGGGCGTTGAACATGTTCAGATAAGTATAAGCTACGTTTATGATCAAATCCAAAAATACAGTACATTATCTATTATCATAATGTTTGGAATAGGAGTACTTGCTGCCTTTACTATTATATTTTTTCTCCGACATCTGATTGTAAAACCGCTCATTCTAATCGGTGATGTTGTCCAACTCGTCGGAAAGGGTAATTTCGACGTACAGTTAGAAATACAACGGGAAGACGAATTAGGTACGATTGCTTCCTATATAAATGAAATGATACACGGTCTTAAAGAACGGACTGATGAGCTGCAGATTACCCAAGATGTAACAATACAGAGTTTGGCTTCCCTTGCAGAAACCCGCGATAATGAAACAGGGAACCATATTTACCGCACTCAGCATTACGTAAGAGTTCTTGCAGAGCATGTAAACTCATCGCCTCAATTCGATCAAGATTTAAACGACGAGATTGTACGGATACTCTATAAATCATCTCCGCTCCATGATATCGGAAAAGTCGGTATTCCCGATGCAATCCTTTTGAAACCCGGCCCGTTATCAGAACAAGAGTGGACGATTATGAAAAAGCACACCTTCCACGGCCGGGAAGCGTTGAGAATTGCAGAGGAACGACTCGGCTCTACATCGTTTCTCGGCATTGCCCAGGAACTCATATATTCACACCATGAGAAATGGGACGGGTCCGGTTATCCGGAAGGTCTTGCAGGACCCGCGATACCGCTTTCGGGAAGACTCATGGCGGTAGCGGATGTGTATGATGCTTTGAGGAGTAAAAGGCCATATAAGAATGAGTTTTCCCATCAAGAAACTCGAGAAATAATTATAGAAGGGAAAGGAAGACACTTCGATCCTCTCGTCGTCGATGCCTTTCTTGCTCGTGAAACTGATTTTATCGTAATTGCGGATAAATACCGCGATTAAAATACAACGACAATTTTTTTTTAATCGCTGCTCTCGACATTGTAAAAAGTAGTATATCTGGTATAATACACTATACTTCCTCCAAGGAAACAAACAGCGTGAAAAAGCTTCTATTGATCAATCCGGTAGGGAGAAAAAGCGGATACCTTTTAAGCAAATTTACTACATTCGAACCTTTAAGTCTTGCCTATGTAGCAGCAGTCACCCCGGCATCGTGGGAAGTACAAGCAATTGATGAAAATTTCGACCGGTTTGAGTTTGTCGAGGCGGACCTCGTTGCAATAACGGCCTTTACGAGTAGTATAAACCGTGCCTACGAAATTGCCGCAGTGTACCGCGAAAAAGGTATACAAGTGATTATGGGCGGAATACACGCTTCTCTCGTCCCCGATGAAGTCATTCACTATGCAGATGCAGTCGTTATCGGCGAAGTAGAAGAAATTTGGGCGGAGGTTTTAGATGATTTCGAACATAATCGTTTAAAACCGAGATATAGAGCCGACCGTATCGACTTCAATGCACTCTCGGTCAAACCGAGAAGAGACATTCTCCATTCTTCCTATCTCTGGAACTCGGTCCAAACATCTCGAGGATGCCCGTTCGATTGCGCCTTTTGTTCTGTAAGCCGGTATTTAGGGAGACGATTTAGACAGAGGGATGTTGAAGATGTGCTGGATGAATTGGCCGAGATAGAAGGGAAATATATCACGTTTACCGATGACAATCTCATCGGATACCGCAAGGATAATGTAGAACGGGCTAAACAGCTATTCAGGGGGATGATAGAACGCCGGTTGAAAAAAAAGTGGTGGATGCAGACTTCAATAAATGCGGTAGATGACGAAGAGGCGATACAATTAGCGGCGAAAGCAGGTTGTCTGTTTGTCTTTGTGGGATTCGAATCGATAGACAACGAAATACTTACAAGTATGGGCAAAGGTGCAAATATCACGATCGGAGTAAATAATTATCGAAAAGTGGTTGATATATTTCATAAATACGGGATCGGAGTAATCGGCGGCTTTATCGTTGGGAATGATTATGAGTCAAAAAATTACTATAAAGAGTTTGCACAATTTTTACTGCACTCACGCATTGATGTTTATTCGATTAGTCTGCTCACACCGCTTCCGGGAACACGGTTTTTCGAAGAAATGGAACGGGAAAAACGTCTGATCCATGATAATTTTCCCGAAGATTGGAAAAAATACCGTTTGTCCCGTTTAGTGCATCAGCCGAAAGGAATAACAACAGAGGGAGTATATCGGGGAGATAACTATATTAAAAAGATGCTCTACGCTCCGCTTCCGTATTTCTTTCGAATAGTCCGCAGTCTCGTCCAGTTAAAAAAAATATCGAGTTTTTTAAGTGTAATAAAATTGAATCGGGCGCTTTATCGAAGTTGGAAAAACTCTTACTATTACCAAAACTATTCAGTTGATCTAGAACCGGAGAATTGTTTCCATGTACAAGAAGAATTATATTATGGAGAGCAAAAATGAGTCTTTCCGATTGGATCTCAAAACTGAGTTTTCAAAAATCGAAACACCTGCTCTCTGGGCGGGGCTCAAACCCGGGATGCGCGTCCTCGATGTCGGATGCGGCAGCGGAAAGACAACCTCTTTTTTAAAGTACATTGCCGGAAAAGACACGTACATCGTTGGAATCGACACATCAGAAAATAGAGTACAATACGCTCGAGATCATTATAGTGAACCTAAGATACGATTTGAATGTCGGGATATGTATAAACCACTCGATGACCTGGGTAGGTTCGACTTTATTTGGGTCCGTTTTATTCTTGAATATCATAGAAAAAAAAGTTTTTATCTTGTTAAAAAATTTTCTAAGCTTCTCTCTGATTTCGGGGTTCTCTGTCTCGCAGACCTCGATCACAACGGTTTAAATCATTTCGAAATTCCTTCCCGTTGTATGCGTGCCATTTACGGCTGTGCTCAGGCTCTTGAAAGAGCAGCTGATTTCGATCCGTATGCGGGACGGAAACTGTATTCATATCTCTACGACCTCGGTTTTCAGGACATCGATGTACGGCTTGACGCTCACCATTTAATTTTTGGAGAGCTCAACTCGGTGGATGAGTATAACTGGTTCACTAAATTGAGTGTTGCCGGCAAGAACTCAGGGTACAGCTTTAATGAGTATCCGGGAGGTTTTGAAGAGTTTTTTAAAGAATGTAAAGATTTTTTATATAACCCGCGTAGATTTACCTATACGCC
>CAZQKT010000020.1:23997-36820 GCA_964594055.1 uncultured Spirochaetales bacterium | reverse complement strand
AGATGCGGGGGTCGATGCACGATAAGGACATCCGTGAGTTTACAATCAATAACGGCGGCATGCACATCGGCAAGCCGTTTCGGAATGTGATCGGTATTCTCGCCGGAAACCCCCATCATATAGCCCAGGAAGAGGAAGACCGGCTCAGTACTCTATTCAAAGAGGTGTAAACCGGTGCGTATAACCGGCGGGAAATATCTCCGGAGGACGGTCACCTGCCCGCACGGGGAAATACGTCCCGCGATGGACCGGATGCGGGAATCACTTTTCCAGATACTAGGACCCGTTGAGGGTCTCTCCTTTCTCGATCTTTTTACCGGTTCCGGAATCGTCGGTATCGAAGCCGCCTCCCGGGGGTGTGAACCGGTAGTAATCGTTGAGAAAGACGGCCGAAAAAAAAAGACGGTCCTGAATAATATCGCCATGGTCGAATCGACCATCAAACCGGTTTTTATGCCGGCTGAAAGGTTTATCGAACAGACCACCGAGCTATTCGATCTTATCTTTGTAGATCCCCCGTTCCGCTACAAGTACAAAGCGGAACTGCTCGAGCGTATATCCGGAAAAAACCTGCTTGCCCCGGGCGGAATGGTTATGATCCACTATCCGAGGAAAGAACAGCTGCCCTCGAAGCTGCAATCGGAGAAGGGTACACTCGAGAAAAGGGACACCAGAAAGTACGGAGGGTCCCTGCTCTCATTTTACACGGCTTTCGAGATCAAACAAAATGATCGAGTCTGATAAAATCGGGACTGAATTTTTCACGCAGGACCATAAGCGGAACATCAACGACCGCGGTTGTACACGCGTCGATAATAATCGAATCGGAGGTTGCAACCGATCCCCCTACGGTTTTTTTAAGAAAAAAATCAGGAGAATGGACCGCCTCCGCCGTTCCGAGCATCTGCATGGACTCCAGCTGTTTTCTAACGTAACCGGCCAGTTCCCCGCTGAACGCTACGGGACTGTCGAAATACAGTGCAAGAGAGCGAAGTCCTGCTTTTTTCAGCAGAGGAAGTGTAAAATCTATTACTTCATGCAGTAACTCGAGGGGCTGCTGTTTGCCGAACACCTCACCCGCGTCGCGCAGCAGACCGTCATTTGAAATGTAGAGCGTCCTCCCTAAGAGGTAATTAGAAATGGTCAAGAACACATTGTAGCCGTCTATAAAGAGATGCTCTCCGTCTATTCCGTTTTTTAGTTTGCCCCGCCGCTGTTCAGCCACAGCGGCGGGGACCACCCCCCGATAGAGGAGGTTCCTTTGGATTCTGTCGAGATGATACCGATCACCGACAAGTTTGAGCACCGATTTCCCCGTGTAATTTCTGTTAATAAGGTAGAAATAATCATGTACGGCTGTAATGAACTCTTTCGTTACGGTCCGCCGCATCGGCTGCTTGCCTCCATCGCACTGCTCCCTGCTGTCACATTGTATCACATTTGTTGCATAACAGGCGGGAAATCATTTACTCTTCTTACCTATGGATAGACCGCAACAAACCGGGAAACCCCTTATCGTTCAAAGTGATCAAACCATTCTCCTCGATGTCCACTGTCCGGACAGCGGAGAATCCCGGGCCGATCTATCGGCATTCGCTGAACTCGAAAAATCCCCCGAACATATGCACACCTACCGTTTGTCTCCGATATCGCTGTGGAACGCCGCCTCGTTCGGCCGTACCGCAGACTCGATTATAGAGGTGCTGGGTCGATGGTCCCGTTTCCCCCTCCCCGATACTGTGGTCTATTCCATTCGCGAGACGGTAAGCCGCTTCGGGAAATTGACTCTCGTGCCCACCGAAGACCCGGACCGGTTTCTTTTAAAAATAGAAGAAGAACATATTCGAAAAGAAGTCCTTACGAGAAATCGAATTGCCAAACTGCTCATTCCAACTGATGAGGGTTTCCTGATCAACATTGTCGATCGGGGAACAATAAAACAAGAACTGATAAAAATCGGGTATCCCGTAAAAGACCTCGCCCCCTTACGTGAAGGGGAGCGGTTCCCGTTTTCCTTAAAACACACCGTTGGATCGGGGGCCCCTTTCGAGCTCCGCGAGTACCAGAAAGAAGCTGCGGACATTTTTGTCGGCAATCTTCGGACAGGCACCGGATTCGGTACGATTCTCCTTCCCTGCGGGTCCGGGAAAACAATAGTGGGGATGGCGGTTATGGAGCAGCTCCAAACCGGCACCCTCATACTGACAACCAATATAGCGGCAGTGCATCAGTGGATCGAAGAATTAACGGATAAGACCACGATTCCCCCGGGATCCATTGGAGAATATACAGGAGAAAAGAAGGAGATCAAACCGATCACCATCACCACCTATCAGATCCTCACCTGGCGCCCGGACAAAAGCGGGACCTTTCCCCACTTTCACATCTTCCGGGAACGGAATTGGGGATTGATTATCTATGATGAGGTGCATCTGCTGCCTGCCCCGGTCTTTCGGGTTACGGCGGAACTGCAGGCTATCAGGAGGCTGGGACTGACAGCAACACTCGTCAGAGAGGACAACCGTGAGGATGAAGTTTTCTCCCTCGTAGGTCCGAAACGGTATGATGTGCCTTGGAAGGAGCTGGAAGCCAAAGGCTGGATCGCAGAAGCCGGCTGTTATGAAATCCGAGTCGATCTTCCCCAGTCGTTAAAAATAGCCTATGCATCGTCCGATAAGCGGAAAAAATACCGAATTGCAGCGGAAAATCCGCATAAATTGACCATAACCGAAATGCTCATTGCAAACCATCCGGAAGACTCAATTTTGGTCATCGGCCAGTATCTTGATCAGCTCAGCTTGGTAGCCGGGCGTATCAAAGCCCCGCTTATTACCGGGAAAACCCCGAACCGGGAACGGGAACAGCTCTATGACCGGTTCCGCAACGGAGAAATCCCGGTTTTGGTTGTCTCGAAAGTTGCCAACTTTGCAATCGACCTGCCTGACGCCTCGGTCGCTGTTCAGATTTCAGGTGCTTTCGGGTCACGACAGGAGGAGGCACAACGGCTCGGACGGATTCTCCGCCCTAAGAAAAAAAACAGTTACTTTTATTCGATCATCACCCGCTACACCGTGGAGGAGAGCTTTGCTGCAAACAGGCAGAAGTTCCTCACTGAACAGGGATACAGGTATCATATCGAACAGTGGCAAGAGGAGGAGCTGGTCCATGTGTGATGTAGAGGTGTGGAAAGCTTCCCTGCTTCACCTGCCGGAAAATGAGTTTTTCGCGATCATCCGCAACTATCTCGGCCCCGTGCGTACACCGTTTAATAAACACCGTATTATTGACCGGCTGGTCTCTTTTCTCAAACAGAAAGAAACGATAGATCGGATCATTACCCTGCTTGATGAAAGGGACATAGACGTGCTCATTCCGTTGTATTTTTTAGAAGATGCCCGATTCGATGATCTGCTCGTCTATTTCGACCAGACTGTCCCGTTTCTCGAGCTGCATCGAGGCCTCCGCAATTTGGAAGAACGGCTCATTACCTTTCGAGACCTGAACAGTGACCCCCCGCGTTTAAAGATAAATCCGATACTCCGGGATGCTGTCGAGCGTCTGATACAGAAGTCGCTGCAAAGTACGTTCTCAACACCGAATACTCCGGCGCCTGCTTTCAGTGAGAACCCCTGGACCGAGGACCACCTGCTGGCAGCCCTTTTTTCTTTGCTCAATTCATTTCCCGATCTTTTTAAAGCGGACGGGAATCTGAGAAAAAAAACAGAACAGGAGATCGCGGGACGGGCCCCGGTACTCTTGGAACCGACTCCGTACGGGAAAAAAATTGATCTCCTCCTTCAGGCTGCAACCTCCTTAGAGCTCGTCGAGCTTCATGGGGGAACGGTATCTATATCTTTCCGTCACTGGGAAGAGTTGAGCAGACTTTCTCCGGTAAACCGGCAGAACCTCATCTGCGCTGCACTTATCCGGGCTTGTCTCGAGGACCGACTAGGGGAGATACAGCTGGATCATATTACTCTGTTTCTTTTTCACCTCCTCGATACCTTCCCCGAAAGGACAGCTCTCAGCGAAGAGACACTTACCCGGCTGGTAAAAATACAATTACTAAAAGCGGGAATACGCATCGCTAACGCGGAAGAGGTAACATATTTACTTCTGCTTTTAGGAATATTTGCAAGAATTGGGCCGGACCGTGTATACCCCGTTTCTTTGCACCACGAACGTAAGGCAGAGCACCCGCTCATCGTCCAGGCCAATTTTACGATTTCCATTAAACCGTGGCTCCCCCTCGATAAAAGCTTACAGGTGGCTTCATTGGCTACCATAGTACAGTACAATCTCTTCTCTACCTATGAAATTACCAAAAACTCGTTTCTTACCGCATTGCGGCGGGGGCTTACTGCCGATGAAGCTGTTACCTGGCTCGAAGACCATTCCGAGTCACCCCTCCCCCAAAATGTTGTTTTCTCACTCGAGGCTTGGGAGCGAGAGTTCACCCATATTGCCCTGTTTCGCGGGACCGTTCTCTCCGTATCCGAAGAGATGCAGCATTTTATCGAACACACCGGTTTTTTTGAAACATGGGTAAAAAGGCGGCTCGCTGCGGGACTGTATCTTCTCGATTCGCAAGAAGAAGCAAAGTGGATGCAGGCTATCCGAGAGAGTGGCATCGAATATATTCCGGACATTCTATCGGCAGACCGAATCGGGAACGAGACCGAGCGAAAAACAGAGGAACAGAAACCTCTCTATACCGAACTGACGGAGAAAACCGGTCCCTCCGCGGGGGGCGGTTCCTTGTGGAAACTGTTTAACTCGATGAAAAAGCACCCTCCCGAGAAGAGTGCAGGTGTTCCTGAGACCCCGGAGAGGTTACCGGAAAATAGAGACGGTCGGTTTTCCGGGCATGTTCATCTTCTGCTCGACCATTTAAAACACGCTCTCTTATCTTCCTCTCTTTCTTCAGCCATGAAAGAGGAATACAAGGCCCGAATAGAGAACAAGCTCATACTCTATCCCGAGCAGCTGCGCCCTTTAGAGGCGAGGAAGACCCATGACGAAGCGAAAGGCCTCGATTATACGGGCAAAGTGAGGCTGATAGAACATGCCCTGCACAACGATAATACGCTGTTAGAGATCGTTGAGAGGACCCGGGCAGGAAAACCGAGATCTTTTGTGATAAGACCCCGTTCGCTCGACCAGTCGGGAGGGGACCTTCTTCTTACGGGGACCGCGGTTCCGGGGGAAGATGACGTTGCTGTGCGGGTAGGAAAAATCAGTCTCATTCGTAAAGTGAGAGGATCACTGTTCTCATAACAGCTCAGCTATCGAAATATCTCCCGGATAATCTCTTCCGGTAAAGAAACGGAACTGTTCCTTTGCCTGAGCAAAAAGCATCTGCTCACCATTTATCACCGTGCAGCCTGCAACTTTCGCTTTGCAGAGAAACTGTGTCCGGGGAGGATTATAAATGAGGTCGTAAGCAATTTCATCACCCCGAAAATCGTACTGTTCGATCGGATTGCCGGGGGAGTGTTCCATCCCGACACTGGTAGCCTGCACGATCACATCGCGGTAATCGGCAATTTTTTCCGTATCGGTAAGCTTCCCGTACATACAGCCGAACTCTTCGGCAAGCCGGGCAGCGCGGTCTTCACTTCGATTAAAAATCGCCACCTTTGCTCCGCTTTCGGTAAGCGCATACACTGCCGAGCGGGCCGCACCACCCGCACCGATGACCGCCGCCCGCATTCCCTCGAGGGCCCGCCTGCCGTTTAGAACACGAGAAAGGGGGGTGAGAAAACCCGCACTATCGAAGTTCTCTCCCCGCAGGCGGGGTTTTTCGGCAGGGACCCATTTTACCGTATTACAAGCCCCGGTGGCCGCAATCTCATCACTTGTTTCACTCAGATAGGGGATAATCGTTTCTTTATAAGGAATAGTAACACTTACTCCATTCACATCGAACCACTGCGCGGCCGTAAAAAAAGAGTCGAGATTATCGATGTGAAACGGCACGTAGACCGCATCGATGCCGAGGAGGTCAAAGCCCCGGTTGTGAATTCGAGGAGATTTCGTGTGCAGTACCGGGTTTCCGATAATGCCGAATACTGCAGTCGAGGCATTAATATCACCATACCGGTAGATTTTGTGCAGAGATCCCGGGTCGAGGTGGCCTTCTGCGGCAGATCTGCCGGGGGGAGAGGTAAACGTAATAAAGTTCCCCATTTTTTCCGCAAGGACTCTGGTAGAAAAGCCGAACGGGCCGATGCCGAGTACGATGGACCGCCTCCGTTTTACTGCATCTGCCGCTTCGAGCAGTTTGATCAAATCGTCCGTGCAGTTAGGCTTTGCCGCATATTTCGGGATCTCCTCTTCCCGTCTGCTAAGTTCATCGATAACCGTTTTCCAATTTTCAGGAACACCGGAGAACTGATGCAGCGACCGGATAACCGTTATCCCTTTTTGCAGACAATTCCGTCGGAGCATTTCATCGTCAAAATCGATTTCAAAATCCACGTAGGAATAGCTTCCGGAAAGCCCTCTTTCTAAAAGCGTGCGTCTTTCACCTTCGGTCCCATCCCAAAAACCGCCGTCTTGTTTTCTCCGCACGGTTAGAATGACCGGTACATCTACCAGAGACGGGAACCCGGCTAACGAGGACAATTCTTCGGAAGAGAGAAAATCAGCCCGCAGTTCCAATACATCGATATACCTGCGAAACTCGGAAGCTGCAGCTGCGTTCTCCGCTAATGTACTTCCGGTCAGAGAAAGACAGGTCCGGGCCATAGCTAGAGGTCCCCACGGTAAAGATAAAAATCGGTAAGCTTCGAGTCGGTAAAATAGAGAGCGGCGTGCACCGGATACCCTTTATCGGTTATATAATAGATATACCTGACATTATCCACTTTATCCGGGACTCCGAGCCTCCTGCGGACCTTCCCTATGCTGTCCCCCATTGCCAGACCGAAAAACTCCCCCCGGTACCGTTTATCGAACCGGACCTGCCACACTCTATTATCATATAAAAAAAGGTAGAGATGATCGGCGTAATAAAAAACTATCGAATCTTTCCACTCATCGCCGTCTCTAGAAATAAACACTTCTTCTGGCCTGCCGTACTCCATTTCCGCTTTCTCCAGAACTTCATCCGGAATCATACCGATAAACGATAGAACAGATTCGGTTTCAGCTGAACAGACCGCAAATGGGGTACATACTAGAAAAAAAATCAGAATAACCATGACACCTCCCTATTCTCCCTGTGCTTCCAAGGCTTTGATTTTATCACGTATTGCCCGGTCATCGGGCAGCAACAATGCGGCCTGTTTTAGATAACGGAGAGCTTTCGGTACATCGCCGATCTCTCGGTACACAGCAGCTATTGCCACAAGCGCATCACTGTTTTGAAGGTCCTCAAACAGCGAGTTCTGCAGCAGCTCCAGTTTTTTTTGCGGGTCAGTATAGAGAGAACTCTGCAGAAGATAGAGATCACTTCTCGTTTTTCTCGATTCTGCATTCTCTAATGCCCGTATAATAAGCGGTTCGAGCTCAACCTGTTCAGCTTCTGTCGGGTTATTCTCTTTAGAAAGAGAGGCCCGTACATAGGTTGCAATATACGCAGGGTTAGAGCTGTCAATTTCTAACAGTTTTTCCGCTAATTGAGCTGTTTTCTCACTCATTCCCAAATTTCTGTAGACAACCACTGCTTTTTCGAGCAGTTCCACAGAAGATTCCCAATACGGGAGTTCTTTTAACAGCTCTGCCGCGTGCGCCCACTGTTTCTCGGCATAAGCACTAGCAAAGAGTACCGTGTTATAGAGCCGCAGTAGTTGTTCTTCTTCCGGATAAGAGAGAAGGGCTTTGTCCAGGACATCGAGCGCTGTGCTGTTTTCACCGGATTTATAAAGAATGTCCGCCTCGATACATGCTAACTCGGCCGTAGTTTTATGCTGTTTCTTTACAATAGCGAGAAACCGTTTTGCAAGCTCAATTTTCTGCTGTTTCCATAAAATTTTAAGCCTCAAGAAAAGCATTTCGCTGCTGTCTTGAAGCTGCAACACCCCATCGACAAAACCCAGAGCCTGATCGAAGTCCCCCAGGTGATAGTGCGTATATGCTGCAATTCGCAACAGCTTTTCGGAGCGGGGAAACCGGTCGAGCAGTTCTTTAGTAATCTCCCACGAATCGGAGTATTCCTCTCGGGCGAGCAATACTTCTGCTAATCCCACTTTAGCGGGATAACAGCCGGATTCTCCAGTTTCCGAATCCGGATACAGCGCCTTTCGAAAGTACTGTTCTGCCTGTTCGAGTTCACCTGCACGCTGGGACAGAACACCTAACAGGTAAGGAGGCAGAATGCTCGCAGGCTCCAGCTCTGCTGCCTGTTCGAGCTTGTCGGTTGCCGCCGCTTCGGCCTCATCGTTTCCCGTGTAGAGCACAACAGCGGCGGAAGAGACGAGGCGGAAAAATCGGGCCGATTCAGATGAGTCGAGTGCCCCGATTTCAACGAGGGTCCCGTTTCTAATATTTTCAAAAATAAGGCGGTATATATTATTTGCCCCAACGGTTACTGTTATGTCGGGCTGTTCGAGTAGCGGATAGAAAATCTGATGGAGGCTGACAGCAATATAGAGTAATTCTTCACCCCGTTCCGATTGGCTTGCAGGTGAGTGTACCAGCTCCCGTGCCGCCTGGTGGAGAGATTGGGGTGTCCCTTTCTTCATGCTCTTTTCGACGGAAGTGAGGAACCCACTCAGCTCTTCCCGGGCAGAAGCCCCTTTATTTTTCTCCTCCTCCGTTGACTCCGGCGGGGGTGGCGGAGGCGAAGCGCAGCCGAACCATAAGCAGAGAAGAACAGAGATAATAGGGAACTTCATCCGGCACATACTATTCTCTCTTCGAATTTCTCTGTGTCTTCCATATAAAATGGGCCATGATCATATCGACACCGATCAATATCAGAAGCAGCGGCCACCAAATGCGTGCAAAACTACGAATTCGCTTATCGATAAGATCGAGACTGAACGGTAAAAATAATAACGAGAGAACGATCAAGGTAATTCCGGGAATGAGAAGAGCGACCCTCGTGCCCCCTCTCTTCTTCAACCCATAAATAGTAATGGATATTCCAATAATGCTCATGAATATCGGCCATACCTCCATGAGTCCCGTCCCTGAAAAGACAGTGTTGAGCATAAGAGAGAAAATACCTGCCAGAATAAATAAAGAGCTGTAAAACAGGTTCCTCGGTGCGGAACCGTGGAATAAGAAATTATAAAGGAAAAAAATGCCGACGATGACAAGCAGGACAGGCCAGAGCGTTTCGATATTTTTAATATATCCGGTAGTTCTCAACAGCAGAACCACCCCGGTAATCAAAATGAGAACACCAAATAAAAACAGAGAATTAGGAATTACTCGTTTCGGATTCATATAATCTGTTAAGTGTATCAAAACCTCACCAACTTGCCAACTGCACCTGAATTATGATATCCTTACAGATACTATGACAGCAGCACGATTTTATCGTATTGGATTATTCCTTTTCTGTGTTTTTGTCCTTTTCTCAGGCTGTATTCGTTCTAATTCATACTTCGTCGTCGGAGATCAGGAACAGAAGGAGGAGCTGAAACAACTGTATACACTCCTCGAAACAGGTGATAAAAAGCCGGAAAGCAAATTCATTCTCATTCAGCGGATAACCAAAATTCTGCGCACTGCAGGAGAAAATGAAAAACTGAACCTTTTTCTCACTACCTATGTAGAAAAAAACAGTGACGACCCCTTTAACGGGTATTATCTGCTTATGGTAGCTCAAAACTATATGGAAGAGGATGCATACCCCTTTGCAATCCATTATTTTGAAAGGATTTTAAAGAACCACTCGGACCTGCTGGTCAGAGATAAATCGGTCCATTATATCTGTCTCAGAAATCTGATTCAGCTCGTCGAAACACCGGAGGTGAAAGTCGATTACTACAAAGACCTTCTTTCACGGTTTCCGGATGAAATCGATAGAGGCTCCACCTATTATTATCTGGCGAAAACATACGAAAAACTCGGGGAATGGGACCTGGCCATACAAGCATACGGGAATTTCCTGAAATATCCTGAATCGCAGATTGCGGGAATCCCCGATGCACGAAACGAAGCAAAAATGATGGTCGACTACTATACCTACGACGGCAGAGACTGGACAATGGCCAGTTTGGATGAATTAGTAAAAACAATAAAGTGGGCCATCTACAGACGTGATGTACAGACTCTCCGTTACTACATGTCAAAAATCAATTTTTTCACTACATCATGGGAAGAACAAGAGATCAAATCAGATGATACATTCGAGTATCACCTAAGCGCCTTTCTCAATTCCCGCATCCGATATACGGAAGATATTGATAAAGACTCGAATGCTCAGGAAGCGTACCTGAGGACTACAGGCTGGTCATACCGAATAAAAACGTGGTATCTCTATTTTAGAAAGGTCCATTTTCCGGCAGACCCCGAACGACACGGCCGCTGGGAATGGGCCGGCATCTATTTTGGAGAAAAACCGTTTGCCGGAAGTGACGAAATATAGAGGACCCGCCCGGAGCGGACCAATAGTATTTGTTGTGCTCCTTTCGGTATTCATGGTGCCGGCACTGCACACTTCAGGTGAATCACTAGCCCTACCCCGGCATCCGCAACACACAGTACTTCCCTCGTATCAGCCGCTTCACACCGCCTATCTCCCCGTACAGCAGGACCTGCCTGGAGAAAAACTTTATTCGCTCGATATCCCTTCAAACTCGTATATCGACTATTGGATTTCCCATTACACCAAACCGGACAAAATAGACTGGATTGTCCGTTCTTTACAACGGGGTTCTGTATACCGCCGTTTTATCGTAGCAAAAATTAAAGAATCTGAGCTGCCGCGCGAGCTTCTCTATCTGCCCGTAGTTGAATCGGCATATTTCCCCTATGCAATGTCCCGTTCCGGTGCGGTCGGCCTCTGGCAGTTTATGAAAAACAGCATCGGTCCTTATAATATCAGCATTAATTCGTGGGTCGATGAGCGGCGTGATTTTTGGAAAGCAACTGAGGCAGCTCTACACAAATTAAAGCTCAACTACTCCCGCCTGCATAACTGGCCCTCGAGTATCGCTGCATACAACTGCGGTCTGACCCGAATGCGGCGAATCGTAGAAGAGAACGGGACCAATGACTATTGGGAGCTTCTCGAAATGGGCGTACTCCCGAGAGAGACAGCTTTTTTTATACCAAAATTGTTTGCAATAAGCTACATCTGCTCCCACAGAATACAGTACGGACTTCCGATTTCCTGGGACCGGGGGACCAGCTGGGAACGGATACAGCTGGACCAGGTGGTTGATTTGCGCATTTTGGCCCGGAAAACCGGCATACCGCTTCCGCTGCTCGAGCAGGGCAATACCGAATTGAACTATTCCATCACTCCTCCTCTTTCAGAGGGCTATTTCTTGAAGATTCCCGCCATATATACCGAAATAATAACAGAGGCACTGAAAGAGAAAGAGAAATTCGTGGATTATCATATGTATACGATTCAATCAGGAGATACGCTGTCTGAACTCGGGGACTATTACGGTATATCGACAGATTTGCTGCTTCGTTATAATCCGGGAGTGAAAGCAACACGTTTAAGAATAGGCTCTACCCTGATCGTCCCGCTCGTAAAAGATATACCGATGTTTCCAGGCAAAAACCCCGGACACCAGGGCGGACCGGGCGGTCCGGGTGGACCGGATGAAAAAACCAATTTCTCAGACTCTTACATTGTGCAAGAGGGGGACACCCTGTGGAGCATTTCGCGAAGGTATAAGATTACTCCTGAAACGTTGGCAAAACAAAACTCGATTCCGCTCCATTTCCCCCTCCAGATAGGACAGGCATTGCGCGTTCCTCGCCTCACAATAATCGAATGGGAGAGAAGAAGTGGCAACATTCCCCGTTAACCGGTCCTCGCTGAGCAGGCTGGTATACTGCTTTCTCTTAGTCCTTGTAGGAACAGCTGCTTTGCATGGATACGAGCAGATCACCTATGAACGAGCTGTTGATTGGCGGGACGGGAGTTATTCTCTGCTTATCGATGTAGAACTCGAAGGGGATGAGCTTTTTCTTCCCTCCATCCGGCACACCATCGAACAGGACATTTTCAATCAATTACCGAGGATTATGCAAAACTCTATCGCGGATTTTCCTGTTGATTCGGCACACACTGTCCGGGATTACACGGAAGAGAATCCGCTCCTGACCCGCACCCTCGAAGAACTCGCTCACAAAGGAGTTCGGGAGTACAGCCATCTCTCAAAGGACATGACCAGTTTCAAGCTCAAATACCGCTATAACCTGTATCCCGATATTATTTCCCTCTTTGTCGAACACACCTACAACTACAAACCCGACAGGTTTCTCCACTATGAACCGACGAACGACTTTTCGGGACTCGTTATCTACGCCCGTGGAGAATATCCTGTACACGGCGAGGATGACGAAACCGCCGTAGTTCCCTCCCTGTTTCCACGTATATACGATGAAAACATGAATCTCATTCTCGAGAAGGGGATGCTCCCCCCGAAAGTACTGTATACGAGAGGGGTCGCGGCCTACACCGAGGAACTCAATGAACGGCGGTACCTCGAAAGGATAGGGTATACGCCGCTTCGCACCATAGCCACAGGTGTTTTCGGTATAAACCGTACGGACATCATCATCCCTAATAATGCAGCCAGGAAGCTGCTTACATCTGACCACAACCGTTCGATGCTTCAGGAAGGACGGATTCTCATTATCTGCGAACTTCCGGAAAACCAATCCGGTTAGAAACCGCACGGTT
>CAZQKT010000020.1:0-23897 GCA_964594055.1 uncultured Spirochaetales bacterium | reverse complement strand
AACCGCACGGTTCCCCGTTTATTCCGACTACAATCTTTTTTAATGGGATGGTCCGAGAGGCTTTTGCCGCAGCCGTTTCGGCGAGCCTCCACAATCCGCTGCAGCAGGGCACTTCCATGACCAGTACCGTCAAGCTTGTTATCGCAGCTTCTTCAATCAGAGCCGTCAGTTTGTCCGAATACACCTGCTGGTCGGAGTCCAGTTTCGGACAGGCGATAGCCAAGGTTTTACCGCGCAGATAACTGTTATGGAAATTCCCTACTGTAAATGCCGTGCAGTCAGCTGCTAAGAGGAGGTCACTCCCCCTGTAATGGGCAGCACGCGGATTGATAAGGTGCAATTGGACCGGCCAATGGCTGAGCTCAGAGGCGGCCGGTGCATTTCTGCTCATCTATAGTGATTATGTCGCGTTTCATCCTTATCTCCTCCATTTCTTGTCGGTATACACCAAGGATACTCAATACAGTGAGGAGAATCTGTAACAATTGTTACATGACGATGCATGACTTCTATTTGAGGTCGCCGAATGAAAAAAAGTTTATTTTTCTCATTCCACCATGAGCAGGGCCATTACTTTTGCATCCGTGACCATATTATCTATTATGCAATACTCGTTGGGATTGTGGGCGGACTCTTCGAGTGTGGCCCACACTACCGTCGGGATGTGTACATTTCTCAGATAAGCCCCTACCGTTCCGCCGCCGATACCGACAAGTTCCGGTTCGACACGGTACACTTCCCCTACCCGCTTCTGCAGAGACTGCACGAGCCCCGCTTCTGCTGGCGTTGCGATCGAAGAGACACGTTGTTTGACTTCGTATCGTACCGATACTTCCCATTTTTTCTCGATTTTTCTGCACCGGTCGTTGATTTCTTCGAGTACATCATCAACCGGAATGTCTGGGAGAATCCGGGAGTCGAGACAAAACACATCTTCTCCCGGTATTGTATTGATGTTCGGCACATTCCCGTTTTTTCGTGTAGGGGAAAAAGTAGAATAGGGAGGTTCGAAAAGAGCATTCTGCTGTGAAAACCGGTCTCGAAGATCGTGCAGTACGAGAACGAGTTCGGAGCCTGCTACAAACGCGTTAATCCCGTGATCGGGCCGGGAAGCATGGCACTGTTTCCCCTCTACAGTAAACTCGAGCCACAATACACTTTTCTCGGCAATTTCTATCATGGACCCGTCTGCTCTGCCTCCATCCGGAACGAGGACCGAATCATTGTCCGTAAAATCATTTTCTTCTTTGAGAAGATATTTGATACCGTAATCCGAGCCTGTCTCCTCATCCGCGATAAAGAGCAGTTTAATGGTGTAATCCGGTACAACGCCGGTTTTCAGATAGGATAGTGCTGCAAAAATCGAAGAGACGAGTCCCTGCTGATTATCTTCTACACCCCGTCCAAACAGTTTTCCGTCCTTTTCGACGACTGTATACGGATCGCTGTGCCACATCTCTTCTTTTCCGGGAGGGACCACATCGAGATGGGTCATTATCCATACAGCACGGTCGTCCTTCTTTCCGGGAATCGTTGCTACGATGTTAGGCCTCTTGCCGCTTGTCACCCGGTCGTCCGGGGCGTTATAAAACGTGATATCGGGAAAACCCTCTTTCTTAAGCCAATCGGAAAGTGCCGTACCTTTCTCCCACTCGCCGTCACCCCCGCTGTCCGGGGAAATAGCCGGAATAGCGGTAAGAAGAGACTGCAACTCTATCATCTTGTCTCGATTTTCATCTATGAAAGTAAACAATTTTTTTTTCTCGTCCACTGTATTCTCCTTTCGTAGAAATTACATCAAAAACGGGCCAACCGCAACCTATGTAGATTGACTTTTCCCTCCTGTTATGTTCTATAATGTGCAAACTATGACATCAAAAAGAGTTACTACCCGTATTTGTTTTGCTGTTTGTTTGCTCACCGTCTTTCTGACCTTCTCCTGCGGACCGCGCGCCGAGGGGTACGGGGTCCTTCTCTGGTCGCCCGAAGAGGCGGCGCAGCCCTCCGGGTCGGTAGTACCGATCTATGGAGAATCGGCGATCAAAGAAACATATACAATCGGCATAGGGGAGGAGAAACAACACAGAGAGGTCCCTATGTGGAGAATACGATACTTCAACAGGAAAAAAGAGGCTGCAGCTTCAGCAGGAACATTTAGTGAATTTGCTGCTGTTTTTGCCGTTGCACAGCGAGACGGGTTACCCATCAGGGAAGAACCGAACTCGAATTCCTCCCGGGTATACCGACTTCGAAAGGGACAAGTCATCAAGGTAATAGACCGAACGGAGCAGCCTTTCGAGGAAGGGGGGTTAAGCGATTACTGGTACCGGGTATTAACCGAGGATGGATCTACAGGTTATGCTTTCGGACATTTTCTTGATATAACAACTACAGGAGAACAAGGAGTCGGGGAAGAGACAGAAAATACCAACCCGCAGATCACCTCGTTTCTTTCAACAGTGTGGAGACCGGAATATTTCAAATCGATGATAGAGAAAAACCGGATCGATCTCAGTTCTTTTTCTTCCTCGTACGGACTGTTTCCACATCCCCAACAAAACAGAATCGAGCTTGTAACTGAAACACGAACTATCAGGTTCACTTACAGTGAAATCGTCTCGCTCGATGACAACCGGTACATATTCCGGGACACATCATTCAAACTCCGTTTTGTCAATTCCGCACAGGTGTACATCGAGTATGGGTGGCAGGGAAAGACATATACCGGCATGTACGTACGGATCAAAGAGGATATCGAAGCCCTCAGGGACCAGGAGCAGCAGCGCAGAAAAAAACTGTTTACCATACTCATTGACAAGGGGGACGAGCTTTCCAGTTCGGCCTACGGGACGATCAGGCTGAACAAAGACAGAGAGTTTACGTGGTATAATTATCAAAAACTGGTACCGCAACTACTTCCTGCCGAGGCAGGTAACAGCGGGACCGTGAACTTTTCTCTTTTTTTGAGCAAAGAATTGGAGGCGCAGTATGACGGGGTGGTAACGTTTCAATTCGAAGAGGGAGATAGGGAAAAAGGCACTGTTCACTTTCTTTTTCGAAAGGAAAACCGCGGAGTCAGAATGGTGTACGTTCCGGAGGCCGACATCAAAGATGACGTCGTTCTTCGCGAAAACCCCTTCCCGATCATCATGTTCTTTACTGCCGACGGATAACCGATGGGTTTGGTTCAGCTCGACGATATATCGCTCTCGTTTGCAGATCGTCCGTTACTACAGCACATTTCGCTCTCAATCGGTTCAGAAGACCGGATCGCCTTAACAGGCGTCAACGGAAGCGGGAAAACGACGCTCATGAAAATTATCACCGGTATGCAAAAACCTGATTCGGGAAATGTTGTTGTAAAAGAAGGGACAAGAACATCCTACTTGCCTCAATCCGGCATTGTCCATAAAAGCTCCACCCTGTCGGAAGAATTGGAACACGCTTTCTCGCACTACAAACAGCTCGAGGACCAAAAACATCAGATCGAACAGGAACTTGCTTCCCACCCGGAAGCTCGATCCAACCTGATCGAGCACCAACACACGCTTCAGGAATCGCTCATTACCGGCGGTTATTACGAGCGAAAATCGAAAAAAGAGATGATCTGCATGGGTCTCGGATTTACAGCGGAGGATATGGACCGTTCCTGTAGTGAGTTTTCAGGTGGATGGCAGATGAGGATCGCATTGGCAAAAATTCTCTTAGAACAGCCCGATATCCTTCTTCTCGACGAACCGACGAACTATCTCGACCTCGAAGCGAGGAATTGGCTCGAGCAGTTCTTAAGCAGCTATCGGGGAGGGGTTTTACTCGTTTCACACGACCGGTTTTTTCTCGATTCCGTTGTTACCATTGTCATGGAACTGTTCTTAGGGCGTATCAAGCGGTACCGGGGCAATTACTCCGACTACGAGAAGAAAAGACGTTTAGAACTCGAACAGCTCGAAAAAGCTTACGAACAGCAGCAACAAGAGATAGCCAAAACAGAGGATTTTATACGGAAGTTCCGATACAACGCCTCCAAAGCCAAACAGGTGCAGAGCAGAGTCAAGTTTTTGGAAAAACTCGAGCGGATCGAACTGCCTGAGAATATGAAGTCGATCCACTTTACCTTTCCCCAGCCTCCCCACTCCGGACGAAAGGTGCTTACCGTAGAAGATCTTTCCAAATCGTACGGAGATGTTCCGGTTTTAGAGGGACTTCGATTCACCATCGAAAAAGGGGAGCGTATTGTGGTGACCGGATTAAACGGTGCCGGAAAATCGACATTACTTCGGATTTTTGCAGGTGTCGACACCGATTATACCGGAGAGGTGGAATACGGGACAGGGGTGACACCGGGCTATTTTGCCCAGGACCATGAAATGTTTCTGACTTCTGAAAACAGTGTCTACGAAGAGATTGAACAAGAAGCCCCCACCGAACTCATTCCCGGTCTACGGAACCTGTTAGGTGCGTTCCTTTTCAGAGGAGACGATATCTATAAAAAAACGAAGGTATTAAGCGGGGGGGAGAAAAGCAGACTTTCCTTGATCAAACTGCTACTCCATCCGGTAAACTTTCTTACCTTAGACGAACCGACCAATCATCTCGATATTCACTCTAAAGATATTCTATTAGACAGCCTCCAAAAGTTTACAGGAACACTGATATTTGTCTCCCATGACCGCTACTTTATCGAACATCTCGCCGACAAAGTGATAGAACTCGAAGATGGTAACGCCGTCTTTTATCCCGGAGACTACTCCTATTATCTGTGGAAAAAAGAAACCGAAACGGGCGCAAACGAAAACCGGGAAGAAACCCGGGGCGGAGTTCAAGATGAATCAAACCTGAACAAAACCAAACATTCTGTTAAGAAAAAACAGCGAAATAAAATTCAAACACTGCAGAAACGGGAAGGTGAACTGTTAACACGAATGGAGCGGATCGAAGATGAAATAAAAAAGCTCCGCCGTTCTTTAGAGGACCCGACTGTTTATTCCGACAGGGACAAGGCCTGTGAAAAACAAAAAGAAATAGAAGAGAAGCACCGTCTTCAGGAAAAACTTTCCCGGGAATGGGAAGAGATCGATCTAACCTTGGCTTCATATAAAGGAGGTGAACACTCGTGAATATACGGTATAACGCTCCCGTTACCCTGACCTTTGCCTTGATCAGCACCGGTGTCCTCGCTGTTGACCGGCTATTCGGTCTCGGGATAATCCCCCGGTTTTTCAGTATTCCGGGCAGAGGGTTCCTTGGAATTGAAGGGGTGTTTCGATTGTTTACCCATGTTGCCGGCCACTACAATTGGACCCATTTGCTTTCCAATTTTACCTTTATCCTTCTGTTAGGCCCGAGCTTAGAGGAAAAGTACGGCTCCGGGTCGATCCTTTTTATGATACTTACCACCGCCTTTGTAACAGGAATCCTCAATATACTGTTTTTTTCTACCGGTCTTCTCGGTGCAAGCGGGGTCGTTTTCATGATGATCCTCCTTATCTCTTTTACCAACATTAAAAGGGGGGATATTCCGCTTACCTTTATTCTTGTCGTGGTCCTTTTTTTGGCACGGGAAATTATCAACTCCTTTGAAACCAACACGATCTCCGAGTTCGCCCATATCATGGGCGGGATTATAGGAAGTTTATTCGGGTTCTTCTTGAGAAGGAAACATTGAAGAAATGCCAAACTTTTAGTATATTTGGAAAAATGAACATACATATAAATCATCGCGGCAACGGAACGTGTCCGACTTGTACCTATTGGAATGATTGCTCCCTGCACAAAACAGTGACCGATACCCTCGGTACAAAAGGGAACCGAAAACAGATGGAAATGGAGATTGTTATTTATTCTTGCCCTTATTATAAAGAAAATGATTAATTCGTTAGAGAAAAACAGATGGAAAAAAAACTTGAAGAAATTGTAAAACGGTATAACGAAATAACCGAGCTTATCAGTGACCCGGAAATAATCAAGGACCAGACTAAGTACAGGGAATTGATGCAGGAACACAGCCATCTTCAGGAAACTGTCGAGGCATACAACAAGTACAAAGAGATCATCACGGAGATAGAAGACACGAAAGCAATGCTCGAAGACGGAGAGATAGAAGGCGAGATGCGCACTCTTGCCAAAACAGAGCTAAAAGAGCTCGAAGAGCAGGAAGAAAAACTCGAACAGGAGATAAAGCGGCTTCTTGTCCCCAAAGACCCCCTTGACCGCAAAAACATCATCATGGAAATTCGCGCGGGCACAGGAGGAGAGGAAGCGGCCCTTTTTGCTGCCGATCTCTACCGCATGTACTCCCACTTTTCCGAGGGAAAAAACTGGAAGGTAGAGATTTTGTCCTCCAATGAAACTGAAATCGGAGGGTTCAAAGAGCTGGTTCTCTCGATTTCGGGCAAAAACGTGTACGAAAACCTCCGCTATGAAAGCGGGGGACACCGGGTGCAGCGGGTACCGACTACCGAATCGGGTGGGAGAATCCACACTTCCGCGGTGACCGTGGCTGTACTGCCCGAAGCGGAAGAGACGGACATCGAAATAAAGAATGAAGATTTAAAAGTCGATGTATTCCGTTCTTCCGGGCCGGGCGGACAAAGTGTTAATACCACCGATTCAGCGGTGCGCATTACCCATATTCCTACAGGTCTCGTAGTAACCTGCCAGGATGAAAAATCTCAACATAAAAACAAAGCGAAAGCACTCCGGGTTCTTCGGGCCCGTTTGTATGAAATCGAAGAAGAAAAAAAGCAAAAAGAACGAGCTGAAACGAGAAAAAACCTCATCGGTTCCGGGGACAGGTCCCAGCGAATTCGCACGTACAATTTCCCCCAGAACAGGGTAACCGATCACCGCATCAACCTAACCCTCCATAAATTGGACGGCATCCTCCAGGGGGACCTCTCGGAAATCATAGAAGCACTTAAAATTAGTGACCAGGAGCAGTATTTACAGCTCCAATCAAATTAGAGGCTATGACGGTTCGGGAATCATTACAATACGGTTATACGGTACTCAAATTAAGCGGCATAGAGACCCCGTTTCTCGATGCCGCACTCCTTTTAGGGGAATCGCTTTCTCTGTCCAAAGAACAGCTTTTCTCCGCTTATCCCGACCTCATGTCAAAGGAAGATTTTCTCAAATTCGATAATCTCATAGAGCAACGGCTAGGCGGTTTTCCTGTCTCCTATATCAGAAAAAGGAAAGAGTTTTACAGTCTCGAGTTCTACGTGGATAAACGGGTCTTAGTACCGAGACCGGATACAGAAATCGTTATCGATACGGTAAAAGAAATTATCCGGGACAAACCCAAGGTAACACATATCCATGATCTGTGTTCCGGGTCCGGAGCAATTGCTATCACCCTCCACACGCTGTTTCCGCACCTCGAGATATCAGCTTCGGACATTTCAACACAAGCGAGGGAGGTTTTTACCTACAACTGCATTCGATTGTTAGGACGGCTTCTTCCGTTTACGATCAGTAATCTGTTTCAGGATCTCGAGGACAGTTACGATCTGATTGTCTCGAACCCCCCGTACCTCTCCGTGAAGGAGATGGCTAATTTAAAAAAATTGGGATGGCCGGAGCCTGTAATCGCACTCGAGGGGGGAGGAGAAGACGGAACAGCTCTTATCGAGCAGATTTTATCTGAAAGTGTGGACAGGCTGGACACTCACGGGTATCTTGTTTTAGAGGCCGCCCCCCATCAGATGGATAAAATAAAAAAACTGATGGAAACGTACGGTTTTATCGATATTAATGTCAGAAACGACCTCGCCGATAGAGAACGGGTTATTTGGGGCCGGAAAAAAAGAGTACAATGATTCGTAAGATAGAGAAGTTTGCGGAAAAACTATCGTTTTACTCACAGGAAGAGCGGGAGAAGATCCTCGCGGCAACCCGCTGGGCGGAATCCATGCACCGCTCTCAAAACCGGGCAAGCGGTGAGCCGTACTTCATTCATCCCCTCCAGGTTGCAGAAATTCTCGTAGATATGAAAATGGACTACGAGAGTATCATTGCAGCATTGCTCCATGACATTCTCGAAGATACGAAAACGACCCGTGCGGACATGCAGGAACAGTTCGGTACGACCGTAGAGAGTCTTGTAAACGGCGTTACCAAAATATCAATTGTCAAAGCGAAATCGAAAAGCATTCAGGAATCTGAATCGATTCGGAAAATGCTCTTTGCAATGGTCAAGGACATCCGGGTCATTCTTATCAAACTTGCCGACAAACTGCACAATATGAGGACCCTGGAATTCCTTCCTCGTGAGAAACGAAAGAGTATAGCCCGGGAATGTCTCGCCATTTATGCCCCTCTGGCAGGCAGACTCGGCATATCCTGGGTAAAAACCGAATTGGAAGACCTCTCTCTTAAACATTTGAATCCGCCGGTCTACGATCAGATTAAAGGATACCTTGCCGTCACCCGAAATCAACGGGCCTATTATCTCGATACTGTGGAGAAGACGATTTACGAAACAGCACGTAAGGAAGACCTCTCCATTGAAATAGAAAGCAGGGCGAAACATTTTTATTCGATCTATCTCAAAATGAAACGGCGTGACAAGGCGCTCGACGAGATTTACGATCTGCTCGGTATGCGCATACTCTGTAAGACGGAAAGTGAATGCTACACTGTTTTGGGAATGATCCACCGGCTTTGGAAACCGATCGAAGGCCGGTTCAAAGACTACATTGCCATGCCCAAAGCGAACAAATACCAGAGCTTGCATACAACCATTATGTGCAATGAAGGCAAACTCTTAGAGATCCAAATTCGCACCTATGAAATGCATCAAACTGCCGAATTCGGGGTCGCGGCACACTGGATCTATAAACAGCACTACGCACATGAGAAAGAGAAACCGAAAGATTTGGCCATTATCAATAAACTGCGGGATTGGGACGGCGGAAATTCCACCTCGGGGGAGTTCCTCGATGGGATCAAACGGGAACTGCTTCAGGACTCGATTTATGTGTTCACCCCCAATGGAGATATTATCGAGCTTCCCCGCGGTGCATCGGCAATCGATTTTGCCTATCATATCCACACGGAAGTGGGGAACAGCTGCTACGCGGCAAAAGCAGACGGGGTCATAATCCCGCTTCATCAGGAACTGAAGAACACCCAGGTAATCGAAATCATTACCTCATCCAAAGCGCACCCCCATGTGAACTGGCTGCGGTATGCGACAACTTCTCGTGCCCGTTCTAAGATCAGACACTGGCTCAATAAAAACGATGATTCAGTCATTCTCGACAGAAACATCATTGCCAAAAAACGTCCTCCGGCACCTCCGCCCCAGGAACCACATCCCCGGCCTGCAGAAACAGAAGAAAACGTCGTAAAAGAGATACGAGACTATTCCAGGCTTGCATTCAAAATCGGAAACGAACGCAACATGATGATTCACATTGCTCAATGCTGCCGCCCTTCGACCGGTGATGCAATTATCGGATACATCTCGCGGGGCCGGGGTATCATCGTACATAAAAAATCCTGCCCTAACCTTAAGAATATCCGTGATTTTAATGAGCGGTCGATACCGGTAGAATGGGAAGCGGTCTCTCCTAAAACCACCCGCCGATTCAAAGTTACTGCAAAAAGGACTTCCGATCTCTTTTCAGAAATCGAAGGTGCTGTGAGAAAATACAAAGGCCACCTTATCGAGGGCAGACTCGAGGAAAACGAGCAGGGAAACCTGTCCGGCAACTTTACCATGGAACTAGAACAGGGGGATGATTTCAAGAAAGTGATTAAAAGTATCCGCACCATTCCCTCGGTTATGAATATTCAGCAAACCAACTTCGATTACAACGAACAGCTGATTCTGTGAGGAGAAGTACTGTTCGTGGACCTTCACGTCGTTTTTTCGAATAACCGTTTCGCGGTACACTTTTAGGGTACACTTACAGAGAACAACAGGAGGAACGTATGAAGAAAATCGGATTTATCGGGTTCGGGAATATGGGAGAAGTGATCGCCCAGGCGTTACATGAGAATTCCGACACGGCTTCTGCCACGGGTCCCGCACCGCAGGTGGGTGTAATCGAGAAAAAAGAAGACCGAGCTGACCTCGCTTCAAACCGCTATGGTGCGCACATGTTCTCCACGTATGAAGAACTTTTTGATTTTGCAGACATAACGATTCTTGCCGTAAAGCCGCAGGATATGGAGATGCTGTTTGAAAAAGCCGAAGCGGCCGGCCAAGGCCGCCGAATTATCTCGATTGCCGCGGGGGTCCCGATTGCGATGATCGCAGGCGGTCTTAATACCGACAAAATTGTCCGCTTCATGCCGAATCTCGCAGCCCGTATTCGGGAATCGGCGGTTGGAGTAAGCTTCGGGGCCGGTGTGGATGAGCAGTTCCGGACTGACTCGGTAACAATCGCCTCTCTTTTAGGAACACCCTATGAGCTTCCGGAAAACCTGCTGAGCGCTTTTACCGGATTGAGCGGCTCCGGCATCGCCTATGTGTTCGGTTTTATTCACGCTTTGGCCTTAGGCGGTACAAAAGCCGGCATCCCCTACCCTACTTCCCTCGAGATTGCCTTAGACACGGTAAAAGGAGCTGCGGAAGTGCTTAAAACTACCGGAGAAAATCCGATATCCGCGCTCAGCAAGGTGGTCTCCCCCGGAGGGACCACTATCGAAGGGGTGAACGCATTGGAACGGGGAAACATGACCGCGGCAGTAATTGAAGCGGTGGAGGCAGCGAAAGTGCGGGCCGAAGAGATTGAATCTGCGCTTGCACAGAGTAATAAATCCCGGTAGTATCTCCCCTATGTTGGACCTAAAATACCTACGTGACAACCTCGAAGCGGTCAAAGAGAATATCAATAACCGGTTCATACAAGCCGATGCGGACCTTGTCGTCAAACTCTACGAGGAGCGTAACGATCTGATAACCGAAGTGGATACACTGAGAAAAAACCGCAACGAGAATGCTAAAAAGATGAAACAGAAGCTCTCATCCGAAGAACGGGACCGGTTAATCGAAGAGGGAAAACAGCTTAAAACCGAAATTGCACGGCTCGAAGAGAAGCTTAAAAGCAAAGAAGAAGAACTGTTCCGGGAAGCTTCCCGAATCCCCAATATGGCCCATCCCGACGCGCCTGTAGGCAAGGAGGAGAAGGACAACCTGGAAATTCGGAAGGCGGGAACCATCCCCCGGTTCGATTTCAAACCGAAGGACCATGTTGAACTCGCAGAAGAGCTGGACCTCGTCGATTTCGACACAGCTACAAAAGTCTCCGGAACCAAGTTTTACTACCTAAAAAATGAAGCGGTTTTTCTCGAACTCGCGTTGGTCCGATACGCTTTAGACCTGCTTGCCAAACGCGAATTTACCGTTACTATGACCCCCGATATAGCGAAAGAAGAGATCGTAGAGGGTATCGGCTTTTTGCCGCGGGGGGAAGAAAGCAATATCTACACAATCGAAGATGAGGGGACCTGCTTAGTCGGTACCGCGGAGATTACTTTGGGAGGGTATCTCTGGGGACAGCTGCTCGAGCGGGAACGCCTGCCCATTAAACTGGCCGGATTTTCCCACTGTTTCAGACGTGAAGCGGGGGCGGCTGGACAGTATTCAAAGGGGCTGTATCGCGTTCATCAATTTTCCAAAGTAGAAATGTTCATATTTTGTGAAGCCTCGGACTCTGAACGGATGCACAATCTCCTGCTGGACATTGAAGAGGAAATCTTTACTAAGCTCGGTATTCCCTACCGGGTCGTAGATACCTGTACAGGAGATTTGGGTAATCCTGCATATCGAAAGTTCGATTTAGAGGCGTGGATGCCGGGAAGAGGGGAAGATGGAGAGTGGGGAGAAATTACCAGTACTTCGAACTGCACAGATTATCAATCGAGAAGACTTAGCATCAGATATAAAGATGAGGAAGGAAAAAAGCAGTTTGTACACATGCTCAACGGGACTGCGATTGCCGTATCGAGAGCATTAATTGCACTTTTAGAAAACTTCCAGCAGGCCGACGGCTCTGTACTCATACCGGAAACGCTTCTACCGTATACGGGCTTTTCCCGAATAAAGCGTTGACGTACGGATTATTTTCCTTACTTTTTCGACTCTTTGAGAGCGTTCTGCATAACCTCGCGATAGGTGTAGAAATCGTAATTCTTGTATTTTAGATTGTTCGGCTCGGCCCCGCCTTCCTCTTCCATGATCTTTCTTATATCGTCTTGGAATACGCGCATACAGGGAACGCAGAGCGATTTGTCCATAAACGTTACATAGTTTTTCTCTTTCACAGCATCGGGGATCGGCTTTTTGCACATATCACAAATAATATTTATCATCGTTATCCACTCCTCTTCTTGATATCCTGTTCAATCGACAGTAAAACCTTTATACTTTTTTTTTATAGTTATACCATAATTCGTGACGGGAAAAAAATCAAGATAATGAGAGAAAAAACTATTGTTTTCGGAAAACGTGAAATCGGCACTTTTTCCCCTATATTCATCATTGCGGAGATCGGAACAGACCACCGAGGTAAGCTTGAGAGGGCATATGCTTTGATCGACCGTGCAGCAGAAGCGGGAGCTGATTGCGCCAAGTTTCAGTGGGTCATAGCCGATGAGATCGTCCATCCCGAATTGGGAGTTATGGACCTTCCCGGAGGCCCGACACCGTTGTACAAGAAATTCAAAGCATTAGAGCAGCCTGCCGAGTTCTACTTCCGCTGCATGGAGTATACCGAAAAGCAGGGGCTTCATTTCCTCTGCTCCGTGTTCGGTCTCGAAAGTGCACGGCTCTATCAGAAGACCGTGTCCCCGGCAGGAACGGCGGCCGCGGGAATAAAGATTGCTTCTCCGGAGATACACCACATACCCCTGCTTAAAACTACCGCAAAGGCCCGGATGCCGGTCATACTTTCGACCGGGATGTCTACCTTAGGCGATATCGAGAACGCTCTCCGTTATCTCGGTGATGAGATTGTTCTTCTCCACTGTGTTACCGCATACCCGGCACCGGAGGGTGAATCAAATCTACGGACAATTCCTCTCCTCTCCGCCGTGTTTGACGTACCGGCCGGTCTCTCCGACCATGCAGCGGAGCCTGCACTCAACCCTGCAGCCGCGGCTGCCCTCGGTGCCCGCGTTATCGAGAAACATATCTGTTTAAACAGAGGCAGTGATGGGTTGGATGATACGTTTGCCCTCACCCCGAATGAGTTCGCAGCAATGTGTTCGGCTGTAAGGAAGTCGGAGTCGCTCGGCAGCAGTGAAGCCCTGTCCCGGCTCAAAAAGGAGTACGGTGAGGACCGGGTAGAAACGGTTCTCGGTACTGCAGGTAAGAAGGTCACCCCGACCGAAGAGAGGCATTTTCGGGCAACGAGGCGGACGGTGCGGGCATGCACGGACCTGCTTCCGAGGACGCGGCTTACTACTGCAAACAGTGCATTGCTCCGTTCTTCCGGTAAGTTCAAACCGGGGGTCGGGCCCGAGTTCTACGAGGTTATTCTTGGAAAAGTAGTCACAAAACCGGTAAAAGCCGGTGACGGGATCGACTGGGGTGATCTGCTTAGCGAGGGGTGAACTCTTTTATCGGGTATGCGTCCCGGACACGTTTTCGTCCCGCATCGAGACTTTCTACCTCTCCGGCAGTAATTGCCTGTACTAGTATATTTCCGATCGCAGTCGCTTCTACCGGTCCGGCGTACACCGGGATACCTGCAGCATCGGCGGTCAATTGACTGAGGAGATCGTTTTGCGACCCGCCGCCTATAATGTGGAGCACTTCCACAACTTCTCCGGTAATCTCTTTAATCGATTCGAGCGTTTCTACATACGTGTTAGCCAGACTTTCCAACACTCCCCGTACCATGCCTCCTGCACTCGTAGGGACCGTTTGTCCCGTTTCCCTGCAGTACGCTTCGACACGCTGGGGCATACTCTCATCGATAAGACCCGGTTTCAGGAACCTATCATCACTGACATCGATTGTGAACCCGGCCGGTCCGTGTTCTTCCGCGAAATCGGTCAGCTCGGCATAACTGTAGGTTTTACCGGACTCGTCCCAGGAGCGTTTACACTCCTGAACGATCCACAGTCCCATGATATTCTTTAAAAACCTGATCCCGCCGTCTGCGGCCCCTTCATTGGTAAAATTATATTTCGATGAAGCTTCATTGATAATAGGCCGGGGAGATTCAATCCCCAGTAACGACCAGGTCCCGGAACTCAAATACGCGTAGTGAGGAGCAGTATCTCCCCTGAGCGCGGGTACTGCCGCTACCGCGGATGCAGTATCATGGCATCCGCCCGCTACGACCCGGACTCCTTCCGGCGCCCCCACTTCCTGCGCAATCGAAGAGAGCAGTGTACCGACAACGGTACCGGGCATGACAACTTCGCCGAATAAATCCTCCTTGAGCCCCACTGTATTGATAAGATCATATGCCCACTCCCGCTTTACCGGGTTATACAGTTGTGTCGTGGTAGTAATGGAATACTCATTTTTAAGAGCACCGCTTAACCAGTAGTTGAACAGGTTCGGAGTGGTGAGCAGGTGCCGTGCTGCCTGAAACATCTCCGGATGGTTTCGGGAAAAAGAGTAGAGCTGATAGAGTGTATTTATCTGCATGATTTGAATGCCGGTGGTCCGATATACCTGGTCCCGGGGGACTATCTCAAAGACCTTTTCCGGTATGCTGTCGGTCCTGCTGTCACGGTAATGGTACGGATTTCCTAAAAGTTCCCCATGCAGGTCGAGAAGTCCGTAATCAACGCCCCAGGTATCTACCCCGAGGCTCACAATCCGTTTTCCGTACCGGGAGAAGGCGTCTTTGAGCCCTTTCTTGATTTCACCGAAAATACCTAATGCATTCCAGAAGAGGGAATCACCGATACGGACCGGTATGTTTGTAAAACGGTGGATTACTTCCATCGATTCTACATTACCTGCAATGATTCTTCCGCTTTCCGCACCGAGGTCTATTGCAACATACACGTTCTTTTCCATACCCTCCTCCCTTTATACCGGCTTATGAACTGTACCGTTTCTGCCGGCCCACGATCACTACCGCCATGACAATCAGAGGAACAATCGAGATAATGAGAAGAAAAAAGTTGTTCTTCTCTGTATCAACGACCCGAATCTGTCTCGTACTGCCTTTAAGCAGCTCTCCTTCTCCGCCCTCGACCCGGAGCGACATCCGGGAAACCGTCTCGGAAAGTGAGACGTGGAACGCCTTAAGGCTCGGCTCTCTGTCTTTATGCGCCCCTTCCGGATCGAAGGGGACGATTTTATACCCTAACGACGATCCTTTGGACTGTTCTACAAAGTACGGTTTCTCGGTCAGCGCTTCATCCGGCTGCTTTTGAGAAGGCTTTCCGTGAAAAAGCTGAATAGTCGCCTGGGGAATTTGAACACCCCGTTTCCAGGTCATGAGATTGGGATTACCCGAATCGTTGTTGTCGACAAGCCGTTTGTAGTAGTGGTCGTTATATTCGTTTTCATAAAAGGGACGCAAATACAGATCGGTAGAACCGTCTACATAAATCACACTGGAAGGTGTTTTCGATTCTTCCGGCCGTGTCCATTTATCGCCCGGGATAATCTCATATCCGATCCCTTTAGTCCGGTTGCGCTCAAAAACGACAAGTCGTTTTTCCGAGCTTTCGAACACCTTCCCCTCTTCATTGAAGTGACGGATAGTGTACTCGCCGGGCGGCAGATTGATGATGTAGGCAGCGCGTACTTCCACCGGGGGCACAACATACTTTTCCGGCCGCTTAGGCTCCCCGGGGGGCGCCATGGTCTGCAGTTTCTCGAGCAGCTCGCTTACGTCCTCTCCGGCATCACGCTTTTCTCTGATGGTAGAGGCGAGCTCCATTAACTCTTTCTCGTGGCGGGTCTGTGCTCTATTGTATTCATTGATAGCATCGTAGTAATCCCGAATCTGCAGGCGGTAATCCTCGCGCACCTGCTCCGCTTCTTCACCCGTGGCGATGACAAGCTCATCTCCATAATCACCTTTTACCATGTAGTAGGTGTATTCCTCTTTAGCGAGCTCTGTGGTTTCTATGCCCGGACCGGTTACTTCGAGTTTGCCGTCGAAAATGTGCTGGAAAGTCCGCACATCGGTACGCCACTCTTTGGTAATCGCCCAGTAATAGACAAACGTATTTTGCCCCACAAGAAAATTATCGTTGTCTGCAAGAAGATAAATTTCTTTGGAATCCTCCTTACAGAAAGTGCCGGCATACTCATCGCCCTGAAAGGCGACAATCGAATAGACAAACTGTTCCTTCCGTTCGGGGACATCTGCAAAAATAAGGCCGACAATCGGTACAAGCAGTAAGAAAACAAACAGAAGACGTTTCATGAGCGGACCCCCTTTGCTTGAAGGATTTTGTGACTGATAAAAAGCAGCAGGACCGAAAGGCCCGCTAGAAGCACAAGTCCCACCCCATAGAGAAGCGGGTCACCCGTTTCCACCGCTCGCGCACAGATACTCCAATAGTAAAAAGGGGATATCCACTGCAGTACGGATGAGAAGGTACTGAACAGTGTCCGCACATACCCTCCGGCAACGGAGAGAGAGCCTGTGAGGATGACAAAGAAAAAGGAGATGACAGCTAAAAAGAGGATGACGGCGGACCCGCCGTTCTCAGTAACACTCGCTGCGAATATGCCGTAACCGAAAACAACCGACGAAACGAAAAAGGCGGTAATAAGAGAGAAGAGGAACTGCGGGCCTAACACCAGGTTGTTTGCAGACGAAGCAGCGAGCGATACAAAAAAGAGAACAACGATACTGACAAGAGCGAACAACAAGTCTTTCAAATACACCGCTAAAAAATAGGATGCCCCGTCAGAGGGTCCGTAACTGACCAGTTCCACAGCCCCTACTTTTTTCTCCAGACCGAACCGGAATGCCGAACTGAATGAGAGAAAGACCAGGACCGGGAAGAGATAGATATAGAGGACCAGCAGAAAAGGGCCTTCGAGGAACAATTTCTCTATCATGACATCACCGAAGGCACCGGCGAGTGTTTTCCCGACCGCTGTGTAGAGCGGATTGAGGGAGAAATTAAAACCGCTCGAATCGATGGAATGGACGAACCCGTTTATAAGAAAATAGCTTGTAAGAAGTGAAAGCGCTAGAGCGATATAAAAACCGGGACTGATCACGGTTTCGAATATCTTCCGTTTTGCAATAACTTGTGCTGAATGTAGTCGGATGCTCATGTTTTATCCCCCCTGCTTGTCAAGAGTTCTATATTTTCACGGGTAATAGTAACGAATGCATCTTCTAAAGACATGGTCTTCTCTTCGATGCTCAAGGGGACTAACTCCTGTTTGATCAGATAAGAGGAGATATCCTTTCTAAAATCGCCTTCCTTCGAAATTTTTAACACCAGCTTCTCCTCCCGCTCGAACGCGTCGACTACAAAGGGGAGTTCACTGATACTGCTGCAGAGGGTCTCCGGGATTGTTTCAAGCCCGATCCGGATTTCCCGTTCCGTGGACAGATTCGAAAGGATGGTTTCCATTTTATCTTCGACCTTCAACGTTCCGTTATAAATAATTGCCACCCGCCGGCAGATCTTTTCTACCTCGGAGAGAAGATGTGAAGAGATGAATATCGTCCTTCCCTCCCTGTTTTCAGCTATGATGAGGTCTCTCACCTGCTTGATTCCTAAGGGATCGAGTCCTGAGATAGGTTCATCGAGAAAAAGGATATCCGGATCATGGAGCAGTGCCCGAACGATGCTCAGTTTTTGAAGCATGCCCCTCGAGTACTCGGAAATTTTTTTGTTTTTCGCCTCGCTCAAACCGACCTGTTCGAGAAGATATTCGATCCGTTTTTCGGGGGTGTCGATCTGTTTTTCGAGTTCGAAGAGGTCTGCAAAAAACTGGAGGTATTCCACCCCGGTCATCCAGGTCCACATCCCCGCAGGGTGTTTTTCGGGTACCATGCCGATCCGTTTCCGCAGGTCGAGCCTGCGCGGCCCGAATTTCTCTTCGAAGAGGTAAATCTCGCCCGAGGTCGAGGGGGTAATACCCAAGAGCATCATAATCGTGGAGGTTTTCCCCGCACCGTTCGGGCCCAAGAACCCGTAGATCTCTCCCTTCGGTATATTGAGATTCAAGTTGTTTACCGCGGTAAACGACCCGTACTGCTTAACAAGGTTTTTTGTCTGTATCATAGTTATGGCCTCTCCACATTCCAATTGGTAAAAAAGTAATAGTCCAGCCTGTCCTCTTCTTCAGCGAGGCGGGACAACACCTGCTCGATAGCACTGTGACCGGCAGAAGCGAGACTGCCCCGGACAACTTCTTCCATGAGAGCATCTACTTCATCAGAACTGATCTTTCTTGCATCAGGGACGACGATGATGTAGTCGATTACCCAGTACCGCGCTTTCGTCTCGGCAATCTGCCTTCCAGGAATACGGGCGGTATATCTGAAGATGGTCTCGGGTGCAGAGTCGAACTCCCAGGAGATGTTGCCCGTAAATAGGTTTTTTCCCCGTTCTGAGCCGGTCTCCTGCGGCTGGGAAGTGAGGGCCCCGTTTTTTCTCTGTTCCGAGACCATGGCCCCGATCCAGAGGTCGACACAGGGATGATTGGTTACCGCTTTTCCGTCGGTACCGACCGGGTGCAGTTCTAAAAGCAGATCGTTTCCTTCCGGTTCTTCGAAAATAATCCAGTGGCTGAGATTGGGGATTTCAGACCCTTTCAGCTCGATCGGTTCTTCTATAGTATTGCTGCCCCGCTTGATCTTTACCGGGACGGTCACTTCCTGGTAGGAAGGAGCATTTATGGTGAGCTCGGTCTCTCCGGGCTTGAGATGCGAAAACGTATAACTTCTCGTCCCTTGGTCCGATTGGTAAAACGAACGTATCACCCGGCCCTGCATCGTGGCCGTAGCGTCCCACACGAAATCTTTGCTGACCGCGTCCCGGAAGGTGAACTCGAGTGTTGTATCAAAACTGCGGTAGCTTAAAAAAACGACAAATGCTGTGATGACGATAATAGCTACCACTAAGATAGGAATCAGTACCTTCTTTTTCATAAGAGCCTCATATGTGCTTAGTGTATGATCGAATGATAAGACTAAAATAGGAATAGGAGAAAGTCAAGGAGCCTCGATTTTCACGGTACGGTTTTTACCATGACTGCTTCTTGTTCTTGTCTTATTTTTCTATATCTGTATCACCCCTTTGGTGATCTCCTGCTTGTTATTTATCGAAAACTCCATCGCTTCCGCTGCATCGTCGAAGTTCCACCGGTGGGTGACGCACTTCGATATATCTACGAGTCCGTTTGCTACTGCATCGATTGCGAGTGGATACATGTTACAGTACCTGCGTGATGTATTGAGACTTGCTTCTTTGAAGATGAGTTTTTTAAAATCGAACTCAACGCTGTCGGTCGGAGCATATCCGAGCATCAGGATCTTTCCCCCTCTTCGTACCGCATCCACGGTCCCGGCAATGGCTTTCGGGTTCCCCGAGGCCTCTATAACGATATCCGCTCCTCTGCCCCCGGTCCGTTCCAGTACTTCTTCTATCGGGTCCGTACGGTCCGCCCGAAACATCTCCCGCGCTCCAAGCTCTTTTGCCATAGCGAGCCGGTTGTCCAGAACATCGGAGACATAGACCTCCGAAAGCCCTTTCGCCTTGAGGGCCAAGAGAATTACCAGACCGATGCAGCCGGCCCCCGTTATGAGGACGCTTTCTCCGAGAGAAGCTTCCGCCCGGTTTGAGACATGAAATCCGATCGCCAGAGGTTCGAGTAATGCACCTTGTTCGTAATCCATCGTATCGGGCAGTGTAAACGTCATGTCCGCAGGATGGGTTATATATTCCGCGAAGGCGCCATTAATCGGCGGGGTTGCGAGAAACTTGACGTGGGGGCAGAGATTGTACCGCCCCGATTTGCAGAACTCGCATTTTCCGCAGGTCTGCTGCGGTTCGATTGCAATCTTCTCCCCGGGCTTGAATCCTTCTACTTCACTTCCGACTTCAACGATCTCACCGCCTACCTCATGCCCTAAAATAAACGGGTATTCCACCACCTGGGTGCCGATCCTCCCGTGTTCGTAGTAGTGGAGATCTGACCCGCAGATCCCCACGGTCTTGACTCTGATGAGGACCTCGTGAGGTTCGGGCTTAGGGTCCGGAACATCCTGTATTTCAATCGTTTTCGGTTTCGTCAATACTGCTGCTTTCATAAAATTCCTTCCTTATATGTTGTCAATTCGATCATGCCGCCCCGTTACACCGAAGATAGTACAACGTACACAAAAAAGAATCAAAAGAGTGTTGAAAATGAATTTAGAGAAAGTTATGCTTTAAGCGGCCACTAAATACAGATACGCATACTATTCTTTTAGAAATACGAAAAGAGACAGGAGACAGACCATGCTGTACCTTTCCAATACAGAAAAAGACGGGAAAATCATGACAGGGGAAGAACTTCGAGACCATATTCACCGGTTTCTCGACTCCCTCCCCGAAAAGCGCAGGGTTTTGGCCATTCCGCCGGACTTTACCCGGTTTCACTCCAAAGCAGGTGTTATAACCGAAATGATATACACCTATTACGGCAGCGCTCTGACCGATGTGCTGCCGGCACTCGGGACGCACGCACCCATGACGGAGGGGGAGATATCCAGGATGTTCGGGTCAGTACCTTCCGACCGCTTCCGCGTGCACAACTGGAGGAAGGACATTACCAGGCTCGGCACCGTCCCGGCCGATATTGTCCGGGAGTTTACCGAAGGTGCAGTCGATTTCGACTGGCCCGCGGAAGTAAATACGGTCCTTACCGAAGGAGGCCACGATCTCATCCTCTCTGTCGGCCAGGTGGTCCCCCACGAAGTAATCGGCATGGCCAATTATAATAAAAACATCTTTGTCGGTACCGGAGGCAGCGAGTGCATCAACAAGAGTCATTTCATCTCCGCTGTCCACGGAATCGAACGAATTTTGGGTACGGCGGACAATCCGGTCCGCAAGCTCTTAAACTACGCATCCGAGCATTATGCTGCAAAGATGCCTATTATCTATATTCTTACCGTCGTCGGTTACGACAGCAGGGGCACCCTGGGCGTACGGGGCCTTTTTATCGGAGACGATCACGACTGTTTCTACAGAGCGGCGGAGCTTTCCGCGCGGGAGAACATCACCCTGCTCGAGAAGCCGCTCGAGAAAGTCGTGGTCTACCTCGACCCGGAGGAGTTCAAGAGTACCTGGCTCGGCAACAAGAGCATCTACCGGACTAGGATGGCCATAGCGGACGGAGGTGAGCTCATCGTTTTGGCACCCGGTGTAAAGGAGTTCGGGGAAGATAAAGACAACGATGTGCTCATCAGAAAATACGGCTATCCCGGGACTGATCGGGTAATGAAACTGGTCGAAGAAGACCCGGAGCTTAAGGAAAACCTAGGGGTAGCGGCCCATCTTATTCAGGGATCTTCCGAAGGCCGTTTTACCATCACCTACTGCCCCGGTCGCCTTAGCCGAGAAGAGATAGAACATGCCCATTTCCGCTACGGCGAGCTCGAGAGTATGCTCGACCGGTATGATCCTGAAAAGCTTACAAACGGGTTCAATACCCTTTCAGATGGTGAAGAAATCTATTTTATCTCCAATCCCGCTCTCGGGCTGTGGGCGGAAAGAAGTAAAATTGGGTGCATATAGCCTATTGAATCGTTTTTCATTTTTGCATATATTACAATCACTATACTTTACCTTAGGTGCTGCTTATGCCGTATGTGCTGTTAGTGGAAGACAGCACCCTGATTGCTCCCTTTGTGAAGAGCAGAATTGAAAAATCGCTCTCATTCAAAGTACTCTGGGCCACGAGTTTCGCTCAAGCTAAAACTTATTTAGACCAGTATCACATTACCATTCCGGTAGCACTCGTCGATCTGTATCTTCCCGATGCACCGAACGGGGAAATCGTCGATTTTATCAATGGATACAACATCCCTTCAATCGTATTTACCGGAGAGTTTAACGAAGAGACGAGAGAAAAGATTTGGAAAAAGGGAATTGTCGATTATGTCATTAAGCGGGGAACACATAACCTCGATTATATCGTCACCCTCATAAAACGTGTTTTGGCCAATCGCACTATCAAATCCCTCGTGGTCGACGACCAAGATTCGAATAGAGAGTTTATTGCAAAATTGCTCAAGGTGCACCAATATAACGTTTTCGAAGCGAAAGACGGACTGGAAGCGCTCAAAATCCTCCAAACCCATCCTGATATAAAACTTTTAATAACAGATTATCATATGCCCAATGTTAACGGGTTCGAACTGACCCAGCGCATACGCCAAACCCACAGTAAAGACCAGCTTGCGATTATCGGGTTGTCCGGTACCACCGGTTCTCACACCCTCTCCGCGCGGTTTATCAAATTCGGAGCAAACGACTTCATCAATCGTCCGTTCATAATCGAAGAGTTCTACTGCAGAATTACCCAGAACATCGAAATCGTAGAACAGATACAAACCATAAAGGAATCTTCCAATCGTGACTATCTTACCGGGATATTCAACCGCAAGTACTTCTTCGAGACGGGCACAAAACTGGTTGCTACCGCCAAACGAAAACAACTTCCGATTGCTGTGGCCATGATCGATTTCGACCATTTCAAACGAATAAACGACGACTACGGGCACGCTGCCGGAGATGCTGCATTACAGACTGTGGCGAAAACGTTAAGCAAGCGGTTTCGAGAGTCCGACATTGTTGCCCGTTTCGGCGGGGAGGAGTTCTGTATTCTTCTAACCGGCGCAGACAGGCAGGACCTCGGGGCCTTGCTCGAAAAACTGCGCAGCGATATCGAGAAAATGAGTATTTCGGTAGATTCTAACGTAATAAAACTTACTGTTAGCATCGGGGCTTCAATAGCGGGTCCTTCGCCGTCCCTCCAAGATTTGTCTTCCGGAGCAACAGTGAACGAGACTATCAACTCGGAAATCGACGATCTTATAACCCGGGCGGACAGTGCCTTGTACCAGGCAAAAAACACAGGCCGCAACCGTGTCGTATTTACCGATTAGTAACCGGAGGACGGCTCTACCTCGTCTCGCCACTCTATCTGCTCTCCGATTCGCTTGGCGATAGCTTCCATGGAAATATCATCGTGATGTTCTTTGAGTGCCCGCTCGAGTCTTACTTTGCCGTCTTCTCCGGTAATATACCGGTAGGCGCGGTGGTGGTACGCCTCCACCGTTCTTCGTGCTTTTCCGGTAGGAGCTTCCAGCTGTATCTTACCGTAACACGTACAAAAATAGGTTTGCCCGTCATCCTCTATTTTGAGATACAAAGCGGTACCCCGGACCCCTGCTACAACATCGGGAGACGATACTTGGAACTTCGCACCGTCGGGAGAGATAAAAGAGGTGAGCCTGTACAGTACGGCACCGAGTGAGCCTTTTTTTAGTTCGGCCCTTCCGGTATACATATCCAGTTCGGTAATTGTATTCTCATAGATACGGATTACGTTTTTTTCTCCGAAGACGACATCGCAGAGAGAACTGCCGCCCGTTTCAATGACCGCACCCGGTCTTATGACTGTTCCGAATTGAGCGGCGGAACCGTCTACAAAAACATCTCCTTCGAGATACACGATTTCTCCTTCGGTAAAACCGGTAGGTTCGGGCTCTTTCTGCCCTTCTCCGACGGCAAACAACACGACAACCACCATGCCTATTAATAGAAGAAAGATTTTTTTCACGACTTCGCCCCCTTTTCTGATAATTTTACTATAGTTTATGAGGATAGTCAATTTCACATTTCCCGGTTTAGCCCTCGGGGTGGTGGTGCTTGTAGATGCATGACGCTCCGACTAACGCCCCCAATCGGTCTTCTGTAACAATAATAGACCTGCCGCTTAT
>CAZQKT010000019.1:0-37035 GCA_964594055.1 uncultured Spirochaetales bacterium | reverse complement strand
TGCCCGGAAGAGGACTTGAACCTCCACGATCTTACGATCACTAGACCCTGAACCTAGCGTGTCTACCAATTTCACCATCCGGGCGCGTGATTATAATAAGAAAGTTTTTCCTACCTGTCAATAAAACAGAAAAAATAACTATCCGCGGGGCGGTGTCTCCTTATCCATAACTGCCCGGCCGAAAAGCTGCCAGAGAATAACGAACAGCGAGATCATGATCGGGCCGATTATAAAACCGAAGATACCGAAGAGTGCCATCCCTCCGAGCACCCCGATCAGCACCAGGATCTGGTGGATCTGAATATCTCTGCCTACTAGGCGGGGGCGGAGGATGTAATCGATCAGTCCCATGGCAAGACCGATGAGCACCATTATTAGGGCCCCGACGGGCTTCCCCTGGGCCAGTAAAACAACCGAGAGAGGAAGCCATACCGCAATTGCTCCGACATTTGGGATAACGGCAAGAAGAAGCAGCAGCACGCCTGCAAAGAACGCACCGTCGAATCCGAGCAGATGAACGGCAGTCCCTCCGATTACCCCGTGTATGGACCCGATGACAACCGTACTCTTGAGTATCGCCCCGGTGACCGAAACAAACCGGCCCATTATTTCCTGCTGATACGCGACATCCAGGGGGATAGCACCAATAAGCCTGCGGCTCAGTTCATCCCCTTCTTTTAAAAAGAAAAAAAGAGTGTACAAATAAATAAAGATTTGGAGGGGGATGATAAGAATATCCTCCGTTTCACCACCGAAAATATCAGTTGTCCACAGACCGAGACGTCTCAAGAACTGGAGCAGCCGTTCACCGGAAAAAACGTCCTCAATAGTGATGGTCTTGAGGAGAGGGACGCTGCTCAACTGCTCCGTTAGACCTTGTAAGAGAGATTCCATCGAATCTACATTGGCAATAATGTTCTCCGCTAATGCAAACGCCTTTCGGACCGTAAAAAACCCGACAACACCGAGGGGCAGCAGAATAATAAGGGTCACCAACAGGAGAGAAACCGAAGCTGAAATTACAGGTCTACCCAACGCTTGACGGATCCGATCGTTGACCGGCCGGAAGATACCCGCGCTAATTGCTGCAAGCAGTACCGGCAATAAATACTGTCTGGCCAAAAAAAATGCGAGGAGGGTAATGCCTGTCAGAAGGATTACATACAATGTTTTCGAGGTCACTTTGAATTGAGGGCTCGGTTCTTTCTCGGGTATACTCATTTATTTACACTCATTATCCAAAAGTATAGGCGAATAGGGAGGAGGCTTCAACCGACCAGCCTTGCTCTACCTCCCGCCCTCAATTGTACCACGTTGACTGTAATCCGGAGATTCGTTATAAAAGAACGACACAACGAGAAGGAGCACACAATGGGTAAGACCTATAAAATCGCAGTACTGCCGGGTGACGGCACCGGACCGGAAGTGGTCCGAGAAGGAATCAAAGTCCTGAATGCAGCTGCATCTATTTATAATTTTTCGCTCGATACAACAGAGTTCGATTTCGGAGGAGACCGGTATCTAAAAACCGGAGAAGTCCTCCCCGAATCCGCCCCCGATAAGCTGAAGCAGTTCGATGCAATTTACTTAGGGGCCATCGGCCACCCCGATGTAAAACCGGGCATCTTAGAGAAAGGTATCCTCTTAAAATTGCGGTTTGAACTGGACCAGTACATCAACCTTCGTCCGGTACGGCTGTATCCGGGAATCGATACCCCGCTCAAGGACAAGGGACCTGAGGAGATCGATTACGTCGTGGTGCGCGAGAATACCGGCGGCATTTACACCGGAACCGGGGGCATATCCATGAAAGACACCCCCCATGAAGTCGCAGTACAGAGCATGGTCTATAACAGGTTCCAGGTAGAGCGGTGCCTCCGTTATGCTTTTGAATATGCAAAGACGAGAGGAAAAAAAGCATTGGGCAAGGGGAAAGAGAACACGCTGGGACTGGTCGGAAAGACAAACGTACTTACCTACGTGTTCGACCTGTGGGAGCGTGCTTTTCATCAGATCGGGAAAACCGACTACCCCGACATTCGCCGTGATTACTACCACGTCGATGCGACCTGCATGTGGATGGTAAAAAACCCGGAATGGTTCGACGTCCTCGTTACCAGTAATATGTTCGGAGACATCATCACCGATTTAGGTGCCATGACCCAGGGCGGAATGGGTATTGCCGCGGGAGGGAACATCAATCCGGAAGGGGTAAGCATGTTTGAGCCGATCGGCGGGTCTGCTCCAAAATATACCGGCAAGGACCTTATCAATCCGCTGGCCGCAATTGCTGCAGGTTCTATGCTGCTCGACACAGTGGGAGAGACGAAAGCGTCCTTTGCGGTCGAAGAGGCAATCAAGCATGTAACAGCCACCAAGATCAAGAGTCTTCAGGCCGGAAAGATGGGTTATACCACGAGCGAGGTGGGTGATCTCGTTGCGGAAGCGGTCGAATAGCCTGCACGATCTGTAACAAGGTTCGAGACACTACATCGAAACAGTACATAAAACTTGAAATCAACCCGATTTATCCTTACTATTATTAATGATGATGTTTATATGCCATCGTACCAACCTGTAAGGAGATAAACAATGAAATACAGACCACTTGGAAAGACCGGCATGGAAATCTCGGAAGTCGGTTTCGGCTCCTGGGCAATAGGAGCCAGCTGGGGTGATGTCAAAGATGAAGAATCCATTGCGGCCCTCAACAAAGCAATTGACTTAGGCATTACCTTTTTTGATACGGCGGATGTCTACGGAATGGGCCGGAGCGAACAGCTCATTGCCAAGGTGCGTGAGAGCAGGGATGAAAATATCCATGTCGCCACCAAGGCAGGCCGGAAACTTTCCCCTCATGTAGCTGAAAAGTATACCCCGGAAAATATTCGAGAGTTTATCCAAAAAAGCCTCAAGAACCTCGAGACCGACTCGCTCGACCTCGTCCAGCTCCACTGCCCTCCCACCGACGTGTATTACAGCCCGGTCCTGTTTCGGGCACTCGATAAAATGGTGGAAGAGGGAATAATCAAGAATTACGGCGTGAGTGTGGAAAAGGTAGAAGAGGCTCTCAAGGCGATCGAATATCCCAACGTAAAAACGGTCCAGATCATTTTCAACATGTTTCGCCAGCGGCCGAAAGAACTCTTCTTTAAAGAAGCCAAGCGAAAGAACATCGGAATCATCGTGCGGGTACCGTTAGCCAGCGGCCTTCTCACCGGCAAGATGACCAAGGATACTACCTTCCCCGAAGACGACCACCGGAACTTCAACCGGGAAGGGAAAGCGTTCGATGTGGGGGAGACATTTGCAGGCGTCGCATTCGAAAAAGGACTCCAGGCGGTCGAAGAGGTCAAGGGGATTCTGCCCAAGGGGATGACCTTAGCACAAATGGCCCTGAAGTGGATTCTCATGCACGAAGAAGTTTCAGTCGTCATTCCGGGAGCAAAACGGCCTTCACAGGTAGAAGACAATGCTCAAGCTTCGGACCTTCCCCCGTTAAGCGATTCGGTCATGACCAAAGTCGAAGCTATTTACAATCAGTATATAAAGCCGGACGTACACCAGCGGTGGTAAAACTGTCATCTCAAGAGCTTCGGTTTTGAAGCTCTTCGAGGACCGCTTGTAACGGTACTCCTGCAGCTTCGAGCAGGACGAGCAGGTGATAGATAAGGTCGGCCGACTCATGGGCGATTTCTTCTTTGTCTTCGGCCAATATCAGTTCCACCGCCTCTTCTCCGGTTTTTTTTCTGATTTTATCGAGACCTGATTCGAACAGATGGGTTGTGTAGGAACCTTCCGGCATCGCCTCTCGCCGTTCTTTGATGACCGCCTCGAGTAAGGTCACTATCTCGAGGCCGGGTCTCGGTTGTTCATACGCTTTCAGTTCATCGAGGTCACTACGCCGTCCAGACATTTTTTCCGCTGCCTGAGCTTGCGGGGTCTGACTTTCGGCTACTTGCGCATGGTACCAGCGGGGGCCTTTGGAGAGGCGGTCAAATCCGGCTGATGCTTGACTTGTTTTCGGTTCGTAGGGGAGCAGCCTCCCCCGTTTCGGATGGATCGTCCAGAGCCTGCCCGTTTCTATACTTTTTCTGTAGCCCTTTTGGTTCATTAGGACCACATCAGCTATCCGGCTACCGTTTGTTATGACTAGAGGAAGAATAGCGTCGAGTTCCTGATTCTCCGGTTCTCGATCTACCACTCCTCCGTGTCCTCATCATCCGATTGAAACGTTTTTATTGCTTCTTCGAGGTCTACTGTCTCTTCGTAGATTGCCTTACCCACGATAATACCTCTGATCTTTTTCTCTTCCGAATCGGCGAGCAATTTCAAGTCTTCCATGGTCCGTATCCCCCCGGAATGAATAACCGACAGGTCCGACGTAGCTGCGACCTTTTTAGTAGATTCGATGTCAGGACCCTGCATCGTCCCGTCATGTTCGATATTGGTAAAAATGATACTGCACATCCCGATCGATTTGGCCCTTTCCGCTAATTCGAGATAATCGAGCTCCGTTTCCTTCTGCCACCCGCTCACCTTCACCTTGCCGTTGCGGGCATCAATACCTGCAATGAACAGATTGCCGTAATGTTGTACCCATCCTTCGACAAAGTGAGGATTTTTTGCAAAGGCGGTACCGACGACAAACCGGTCAATTCCGATATCGAGCAGTTCTTCGATGTCGTCTTCGTTTCGGATACCGCCGCCGAGTTCTATAATACCGCCGAACAGTTTCCGTATTTTTCTCAATTTTTTCCTGTTCTGTTTACCATTACCACTTGCTGCATCGAGATCCACAATGTGTAGCCGGGTTGCTCCGGCTTTCTGAAAGTCTCTTGCTACAGAGATCGGATCACTTTTATACACAGTTGCTGTGGTATAATCTCCCTGCTGGAGCCTGACTACTTCGCCGTTCAATATATCTATTGCGGGAATAATATGCATAAGCGCTCCTCTTATAACTCGTTGAAAGATTTTCTTTTTGTCACCCTGTCATGATAATGATGAAAGAAAAGTATACCAGAGAGAGGCGGAACGCTCAATCCTTTTTTAACAGAATGATATCTCCAACGGAACTTCCGAGGTCCCGCGCCACAATGGCGCATTTTGCTCTGAGCAGAAAGAAAACTTCCCGGTCGATCTCGGAAAGCGATTCGTAGTTTCCCTGTCCTTTACTGATTACTGTATCAGCAGAGTAAAAAATATCTCGGAACTTCGACGAACTCTGCCCGATAATCACCCCTGCCGCACCGGAGCCGCTGGTAATCACCTCCGCCGTTTTATCGAGACCGACCTGATAAAAATCATCGATGAGAATATCGTTTATGATTGGTTCGTCCCGCACCATGAAGTAGATCCTCTTAACAGCAGGCTTTTTTGCAATTTCTTCTATAAGGATCCTGTCGAACACGATCTCACCGGCATTATCACCGAGATAGAGCACCGTTTCCGCTTTATCGAGCGAGCTCCGCAACCCCTCGATGTTGAACAAACGGGTCGACTCGTGCTCTATCTCTTTCCCCTCCTGATCGAGGATGGATGTGATCTCCTTGTCGAGATCAACGTCGGAAAACGCCCCGTAATCAATGATATTACCGGCAATAGCAAGTTCTACCGCAGTAAGAAGCGGATCGCCGGACTGTTCCGCCACTTTCTTCATTACCGGATAAATCTCTAACGCCTTACGGTTGCTCTCTTCTTTTATTTTTTTATAGGGGTCTTTATCTCCTAAAACGTCGGTGACCATACGGAACATACAGCTCGAGTTTTCCAGGGGGGTCGACTCCAGTGAGAACGAAGGAACGAGAGAACAGGCCCGGTCTATGATATATTTCTGGGTCTTTCTATCCGCTCCGCACAGTTTAGCACTGTTGAGGGCTTGAGAAATAAAACAGGGTATACATTCGAGGTATGATTTCATCTCTCTACGTTAAATATTCTACGATACAGGCTCTACGACACCGACGAGCTGTTCCACCATCTTCTTAAAGATGTCCCTGCCGGCGGATTTATCTTCTCCGGTTACAAACGGTTTCCCGTGGTCGGCCCCGCTGACGATAGACGGTTCAATGGGGACTGCACCGAGAAACGGCACTTCCATTTCCTTAGCCGCCCTTTCTCCGCCCCCTTTTCCGAACAGATCGACTTCGCCGCCGCAGTGGGGACAGATTAAACCGCTCATATTCTCGATGACACCGAGAACGGGAAGTTTGAGCTGTTTCGAAAAGTTAATGCATTTCCTCGAATCGAGAATTGCCACTTCCTGAGGGGTGGTAACGATAACACTGCCCTTGAGATCAGGAATAAGCTGGGCAACACTTAAGGGTTCATCACCGGTGCCCGGAGGGCTGTCAATGACCAGATAATCGAGGTCCTCCCACAACACATCAGCCAAAAACTGCTTGATTACACCCATCTTGAGCGGCCCGCGCCAGATAAAGGGAGCATCAGGCTCATACCCGACCAACGCAATACTGATCGCCTTCAGTTTGGGCGTGACCGAAATGGGGATAATGCCCCCATCCGTTGCCTCTACCCGTTCATTATCAATACCGAGCATCTTGGCAACGTTCGGTCCATGTATATCGACATCCAAGATCCCGACCTTCTTTCCGGCTTCTGCAAGGGCCCATGCTAAATTGACTGCAACGGTGGTCTTTCCGACACCGCCTTTGCCGCTCATGACCAGGATCTTGTTTTTGACCTTACTCATTCGTTCTTGAAGACGTTTGTCCTGCTTCTCCTGTTCTTCTTTTCTGTTCACGTCTTGCATATATTCCTCCAACTATCTTTGAGAGCGCTGCTTACTTCATCATCAGCATACTCCACATAAGGTACACACTCCGACACCGCTTCGACAACTCGTTTCGAATAGGGGACCTCCCCGAAAAGGGGGATATTCCGTTCTCTACAGAACGTTCGTATCTCTTCGGTATTTTCCCCGTTTACTGTCGCTTTATTGATGACAACACCCGCTTTTATCGAAAAGTGGTCTGCCAATTCGAGTACACGTTTCATATCGTGAATTCCGGAAAAACTGGGTTCGGTCACGATAACTGCCATATCTACACCGGAAAGCGAAGAAATGACCGCACATCCGGTCCCCGGCGGTCCGTCGATGATAACATACTCTTTGTTCTCCTCTTCCGCAACCGCTTTTGCTTTCTTTCTTACGTGCGCTACCAATTTACCGGAGTTCTCCTCACCTGCCTTCAATGCAGCATGGACCATCGTACCGGCTTTTGTCTCGGATACGTACCAGCTTCCCGCATCTCTCGGTTCCATCCTGATCGCTTTCTCGGGACAGCTTTCTGCACACACTCCGCACCCTTCACACAGTATGGGATCGATGCGGGCTTTTCGTCCCTCGAGGTTCTCCCTCCCATTCGGGGGCGGAGGAAACCGGATTTCTACTGCCTGAAACCTGCATACCTGTTTGCACTGCATGCAGCCGGTACACAGTTCGGGGTCGACTACCGCTTCTTCCCCTCCGCTGAAAGGGTGGTTTTCCTTTACCTCGGGATGGAGAAGAAAATGGAGGTTCGAAGCATCAACATCACAATCCGCTATCACCGCACTATCGGCGAGTGTAGCAATGGAGCCGGCAAAAACTGTTTTTCCGGTCCCGCCCTTACCGCTAATAATGACAATCTGTTTCATGGTTTCGTTGTATCCTTTGGTGTTTCTACCATGTTGCTTCTACAATGTGTTCGATTTCTTCAAACATATTCCGGAAAATCTGCTTGTATTCGGGGAGAGTTTCCACAAACGGTTTGCCCGATGAGTAGGCGCGGGCAATTTCTTCGCTAAACGGTATACGAAGGAGAACAGGGATCTGCTGTTTTCGGCAAAAAATTTCGACATCGCTCGATCCGATATCCGCCCGATTGATCACCACGCCCATCGGAATTGTGAGAGACTTCAGTACTTCTACTGAAATTTCCAGATCGTGAAATCCAAACGGTGTATTTTCAGTAACCAAAATGCAGAAATCCGACCCCTGGACAGAAACAACCATGGGACAGGTCGTGCCGGGCGGGCTGTCGATGAGCACTGTTTTATTCCGATCTTTCTCTTTTTTTACAACACGTATAAGGGGCGGCGACATCGGCTCTCCGATATTGAGCCGTCCGTGTACCAAATGGATCCCGTTGCGACGAAACGATTCAATCTCTCCGATTTCTCTCGGCTGTTCGGTTATCGCATGTACCGGACAAACCAGGGCGCATCCTCCGCAGCTGTGACACAGCTGATCGAAGACGAGCAGTTCCTCTCCGATAAGAGCGAGTGCATTAAACCGGCACACGTTCACACATGTACCGCATGCCGTGCAGGTGTCCTGATCGATACGCGGTACCGCGACCGTGACTTTTTCTTCTCGCTCCTTGTCCATGTGCAGAAAAAAATGTGAGTTCGGCTCTTCTACATCACAATCGAGGAGTTGGACCGGGTCACCTTCCGTCCCCTGTTCGACTTTCGGTTCGGCGAGCGAGATCGCGAGTCCGGTTGCAACAGTGGTCTTACCGGTCCCCCCTTTCCCGCTGGCGATAGCTACCGTCATGGCCGATTCATTCCCCGGCCCCCCTTACCGGCGTCCTTGGCCACGGTTGGACTGCCTGTAGGAGAGAGTTCGCCGTTTTTATACTTCTCTATCGTTTCTTTGACCGTACCCGACACCCCGGTCACAACCGAGATAGCGGCCGCATTCAGTGTTGCGAACGCATTCGGTCCGACATTTCCCGTAAGAACAACTTCTACCTGCTTTTCAGACATGAGTTGCCCGGACTGGACACCAACGCCTCCGGCAGCTGCAAGATTGGGGTTTTCTACACTTTCCACAGAACCATCATCGAGATTGTAGAATACAAAATAACTGCATCTTCCAAAGCGAGGATCGATTTCTGCTTCTAAACCCGCTCCGGTAGCTGTAACACAAACTTTCATAAATTCCTCCATGTATTAGTGATGTTCATATCAGTGATGATCACAGTCTCCGTGATGCTCTCCCGACGAAGAACAGAGACTCTCTCCTTCACATAAGGTACCGTCGAGTATCCGGCCGATAACCTGGTCTACAGGGCCGGTTACTCCTACTACCCACTCAATATCTAACTCATCGAACAACAGCTGAGCGCGGCGCCCCATGCCTCCGGCAATAATCTGATGGATCCCGTTTTCATTGAGAAAACGGGGTATGACACCAGGTTCATGACCGGGGTTTTGCAGCGTGGTTTTATTTACAGCTTTCCCGTCTTCGACATCTACTACTGTGTATTCCTGACACCTGCCGAAGTGGGGAGAAACGGCGTCTCCATCGGTCGCTATAGCAATCTTCTTTACCATTGTCTATCCTCCATTATTGATTTTAATTCTTATTCTCAATAGATTTTCAAAAAAATAATATCTTCTTTTTTATCCGGTTTCTACGTTTGCACGAGCACCACTATCATTTTTACTGTTTTTGTTTTTCAGGCACTCCGGACATAACCCGTAAAACTGGACAACATGGCGGTCAATCGTATAGCCGTACTTATTCTCGAGAGCACCCTCGATCTTCTTCATCAACTCCAGCTCTTCATTTGAAAAATCGGAATACTTTACCACTTCAAAACAGCTTGTACAAACCAGTTGATGGTAATGTTCATCTTCTCCTGTTTCTCTTTCTTCGCCCGTTAATTCGTATCGCGCCTTGCCTTCGCCGAACTCGTACTTAGTGACAATACCCATATCGGAGAGGAGATTCAATGTACGATAAACCGTTGCCAAACCGATTCCCGGATAGCGGTTATGCACGATCATGAACACTTCTTCAGCACTCAGATAGTTGCTGTTCTCGCTCAGCACCTCTATGATAATTTTTCTTGGTAAGGTCATCCGCAGACCCTGCCGCTTTAAGCAGTGCCGGACCTTTTTACATTCAGGATACTCTTCTCTCATCATTACCAACTATCAAAATTATGAGAATCATTATCAATAATATACGTTATCTGCAAAAAAAAGTCAACCGCTCAACCGCACCGGGGCCATGTTGCGTCGGACCACGTTACGTACATTCATTTTCGATTTTCCGCAACAAGTCTTCGAGTTCCGGATACAGTGTTCGAACAGTCTCCTCTTCTCCCGCCCGTGCGGCAAGTTCGATGTTTTTTGATAATTCATGAACGCGGAGTGCACCCACCGTGAGAGATACCCCTTTCAGCGAATGGGCGAGCGAAATAATGGTGGTAAAATCATTTTTTTCGAGATGCTTCTGAAAAGACTCGATGCGCTCCGGTATCTCTTCTCTGTAGATTTCGAGTATTTCTCTGAAGAACTCCTCATCTCCATCCACATTGCGCAAGCCCTGGTCACGGTCGATCAATATTTCACCATTGTCCACGAACAATCGCTCCTTTTCGGCTGTTATCTCATCGATCTAAAAGGCCGAGGCCCTTCATCTCTTCGAGTAATTTGTGCTTTGCTATCGGTTTTGTAATATAGGATTCACATTGGGATTTAAAAGCTTCCATGATGTTTTTAGAATCATCTAAAGCGGAAGTCATAATCACTTTTACCCCGTCGAGACCATGAATACCGTTGTCTTGTTCCATTTTACGGACCTCTTTCAGTACTTCCTGCCCATCCATTTTAGGAAGCATGATATCGAGGCAGATAAGATCGTAGGGCTCTTTCTCTTTAAGGGCGAGAGAAAACGCCTCGACAGCTTCAGCTCCGTCAACAGCCATATCACAGACACCGTACGGCGATAAAAATTTTTGGAGGAGTTTTCTGCTTCCGAATTCATCTTCAACTATCAGGATCTTCACAACAGCAGCCCCTTTATTGGAATTTCAACTCAGAATACTCCCACTATATCATTATAAAAACAAAAAATGCAATCGGCCCCCTCGCGCATACGCAAACCGAAAAGGTGCATTCACCGAGGGGGACAAAAGCTAGAAATAGTCCTGTTACGCTTTAAAAACTGTCGAAATCGTCATCATCGAGATTGATCACCTCCGCCGGATTGACGGGAGCTATACCCGTATTATCGGAACTCCGTCCGTCCTCGTACCTTTGTGTTCGACTTTCTCCGGAGACGTTTCCAGGGGTCTGCTGCGGTGCAGTCGGTGCCGTAGTGAGTACGGGGCTTTTTCTGCCGGCATTCAGGACAACTTCTTCGTGATCTCCGTTCCCTCCGTTTCCACCGGACCTGCGGCTGTCGCTTATAAGCCGCTTTCGGCTTTTGCCCGATTCCACCCCTTCGATTTTGAACTGGGCAATCATGGCCTGAAGCTGCTGTGACTGACTTGCAAGTTCTTCCGAGGCGGAAGCACTCTCCTCCGCACTGGCGGTGTTCGACTGCGTTACCTGGTCGATTTGATCAATTCCGTTTGTAATCTGTTCGATTGCATCAGCCTGCTCTTTGCTTGCCATGGCAATCTCGCCTAAGAACTCCGCGACCTTACCTGCCCCGTCGACGATTTCGGCCAAAGCATTGGCAGTGGAGGTTGCCGCTTCCGTACCCTCGGTAATATTTTTCACCGATTCCTCCACCATAGCGGTCGTCTCCTTGACTGCGTCAGCACTCCGTACGGCCAGGTTCCGTACTTCCTCGGCCACCACGGCAAACCCTTTTCCGTACTTACCTGCCCGGGCAGCTTCGACATTTGCATTGAGGGCCAAAAGGTTGATCTGAAAGGCGATGTCGTCAATAACTTTCACGATCTTGTTGATCTCTTCGGAAGAACTGTTGATGTTTTCCATAGACCTGTTGAGCTGCTCCATCTGCTCGTTTCCGTTTTTCGCATCATCGGCAGCTTTTTTGGCCAGCGCATTTGCCTCGGTCGCGTTTTCCGCATTCTGTTTAGACTGGCTGTTAATCTCCGTCATGGAAGAAGAGATCTCTTCTAAACTGCTCGCCTGTTCTGTAGCACCCTGTGAGAGATTCTGGCTTGCCTGGGAGACCTGGTCTGCGCCCGAGCTCACCTGATCCACCGCCTCGTTTACCTGGGCCAGCAGTTCATTCAGCGAGTTTTTCATGATGATAAGTGATTCTCCGAGATGGTCCTTCTCCGAGGCTTTCCGTATATCGATAGTGAGGTCTTTGTTTGCGACCTGCTCGATCCGGTCCGCCTTGTACTTCAAGGCATCGACCATCTTTTTTACAGAGAGATACACACCTCGGACATTTTCACCATCGATATTTATGTCGAGATCACCTAACGCGATCCTGCCGGCAATGTCCTGAATCACAGACGGGTCTTCGCCGAGCTGTCTGAGGATACTGCGGACAATAAAAATGGTAAGCATGATGCCGATTATGATGGCCGCTGCGGCAACGATGATTACAATCGTCCGGGCCATCTGATTGGCCCGCTGCAGCTGGGGCCCTAACCGGTCCTGGTCCGCCTGGATCGATCTGGTTACTTCATTTCCGGATGCGGCAATTTGCGGGCCGATAACATCCAGGTGGTTATTGATATGGTCGTTCCGTTGATAAATGATGTCCACCACCTGCTTGAATGCGTCGACATATTCGTGCTGATATTCCATTATATCTTCGAGGAGGGCCCGCCGTTCCGCGTTCTGCAGCTCCCGGTCGAGGGTGGCGAGGTTCTCTTCCATAGCAGCAATTTCTGAGAAGGTCCTTTTCTCATCCTCCTCTGTATTGGAATCGAGAAACTTAAACGCATAGAGACGGGCAAGCATGAGGTTGCGCAGGGCAAGACTGGCATTATACGCTGCGGCCATGTCCCCGTCGTTACGGGCGGAGCGGAGGATCGTGGTGAGGTCCTGCTCGATCCTGGGGCCGATCACATCCATGGTGCCTGTTACCAGCTCGTCCCGCCGGGCCTGCAGTCGGTCCACCTGCTCGAATTGTTCCCCATACTTTCCGAGCGACTCATCTATTTGGTCTATGATCGGTGCCCGTTCGGCTGCTTGGATCTCATCCTGGGCCTCATCCATTAGTTCGACCGTACGGTTGTAGTATTGGTCGAACTCTTCTTTCTCTTTTTGATCACCCCGTATAACGAAGTCTTTTACATTCATCCGGACCATGAGCATATTTTCCTGCAGATTCGCCATCAGGTTTGAATCGCGGGCCCATTCCCGATACTGGACAAAACCGTTATAGGTGGTGCTCAGAAAGAGTACTGCTACCCCTCCCACTACGAGAAGCAGTACGATCAACAGGACAAAACCGATACTGATTTTCGCACTCATTTTCATTTGCGCCATGTATCATCTCCTCCATATAATAATATAATATGGTGCAAATATTAGTACTACTCTCAGGAAAAAGCAAGATTTTTTTATTTTTTTGCTACTTGAGTTTTAGTTTATAGTTTCTCTTATGGACATAATCGAAGACTATACATTCTCTTTGATCGTCTCCAATTCGCCCCGGCCCAGAATTTTATTCACATCGAGGAGAATTTTTACCTCTTCCCCGATTTTGCCTAATCCCGAAATATACTGCTCCTTCCCGGACTCGGATTTAAAATTCGGTGCGGGGGAGATATCTTTTTCATAGATATCGTGTACTTCCGCTACCGTATCGACGATAAAACCGATCGCCTGATTGTCGATGTTTACGACAATAATGCAGGTCCGGTCATCGTATTCCCGTCCCGGAATTCCGAAACGCAGGCGAAGGTCCATTACTGGAATTACCTTACCCCGGAGGTTGATAACTCCCTTGATAAAATTGGGCATATCCGGTACTTCGGTAATTTTCTGCATCTCGATGATATCGGTTACATGAAGAATCTCGATTCCGTATACCTCGTCACCCAAATTGAAAAGCAGATATTTATTCTCCTGGCTGTTCTCATCATCCTCGTCGGTTACGAGCATCAGATCATCTTCAGCTTCTTTGGCGGTTTTGCCCTGATTTACCTCATCAGACATACTACTCCCCCATTTACTTGTATCGAAATATTTTTTAGTAGACTCATCGTTAACAATACTCTATTTTTAAGAAAAAGTCTATCCTAATAGCAAAAAAAACTCTAATTTGTGAGAGGCTCTTCTTTTATTTGTCCTGTTTCCTGATCGAAAACCAGTTTGATCGATTTTTTTTCGTCTTTTGCTTCGTAGTACCGGCCGTGACTCTCTACGACAACCCCGGGGTAGAGCGTGCCCCGAATTTTGATTTCGGAGGGAAAATGTTCTTCAAACCGTTCCCGAAAGGTAAACAGTCTGTAGCTCCGTTTTTCCATGATCTTGAGAAGTTTGAGTTTTTCTTTTCTTACCTTCTCGAGTTTATTTTTCTCACCGTTTTTTTCCAAACGGTTCATGAGGTTGTCATATTCGAGAACTTTCGTTTTTATTTTTTCTATCTCTTTTTCTTCTACCCGAATTTGGTCTGCAACAAGATAATCCTGGCCAAAAAAAACCTCGGTCTTCATTCCGTTTTTCGCACCGAGATTCATTACCTCCATCCCTTTTTTCGCCTGAATATATCCGCCGATGAGGCTCCCCTTCTCAGTTTCTAAGACCATTTTCCCGTTGCATTTGACTGTAGACTGAAGGCAGAAATTTTTTATGGTGATGTCCCCGACCGAGAGAAGAGTCGCCCGTTCAATAAAAGCAGCTTTGATACTGCTTTTCGTGCGGAGTACCGCTTTTCCGGCCCCCTTCACCCCCTCTCCGATAATCAGTTCCTTGTCGCAGGAAACAAACGCCGCCTCGACACCTTCTTTTATCGATACGGAATCACCCGAGACCACATAAAAACCGGTTTCTACACGGCCTCTTACCTGCACTGCACCTTTGAACTTGATATTTCCGCTTTTCATATCCACATTGCCTTCTACAACATGGGAACTCTGTATCTCAATGTGCTTCTTGTCGTAGATGAGCTTCCCGTCGCTCTCGGCAATAAGATGTACCGATCCGTCTTCCTGCGGTTCTTCCTTAACGTTTTTCCCTATCTGAAGATCAAACCCCTTCGTGGTTTTGGCCTGGATCGTTTTTCCTGTTATCTCCCAACCGTCCTGCGGGTCTACCTCCGGAGGGAGTATTTTTGCAATCAGCTCGCCTTCCTTTACCGAAACCATATCCGAATGGGTCTTGTAATCCGCTCTGCCGTCTTCTTTTATCGTTACCTTCTTGTTCGAGGGCAGGGTAACGTACAGTTCTAGTTTCTTTTCGCTTGCATGCTGCGGCGGCTGCCCTTTTGCGACAAGAAGATTGGTAACCATTTCACCGTTTAAGCAGGCTTCGACCGCTTTCGCCACGGTCTCTTCGTCAAGTCCTTCTTTAACACCGGCCTCTGCAAGCTTTTTATTCACCAATTCCCTGTCCGCAGCAGTCCCCATTCCTTCGGCCGGAGAGAGGGAGAGATAGGCACGCATCATATCTTCGGTTACCGTTACTTCTACTTCCCCGTCCCGATGGGGCAGTATCCGCAAGAGGACCGTACCGGCATGGTCCCCCTTTTCGAGTAATCCCGAAATTTCCGCCTGAATGACCCCCTGTTCATTGGTAAGATTTTCGAAGAGCTTAACCTCCGCCTCCTTCGGGGCCCGGCTTGCTACCGTGTTTCCGAAAATATCTTTGCCGTCTTTCCCTTTCGTGCCCGGTACAATTTTTGCAACGGTTTGATGACGGACTGCAGTGGCCACCTCTTCGACTTCGAGAGTATGAAAATCATGAAAAGAAGAGATACCGGGAAACCGTCCGCTTTCAGCCGCACCGACCAGCTCTTTGAGCCGTTCCCGCTCATCTTCCGGGAGAAAGGTAACGTTGAATTGGATCTCCCCGTCTTCAGGTTCTTCAGGTGGGGCACCTTCTATAAGCACATACTCTTTGAGGCTTTCCTGTTTGGACCGATAGAACTCGAGCACGTCCTTTTTAAACGTATCCAGTTTTACCCCTTTTAGGCTGCTTTTCCGCAAGGCTTCTCCTACCTCTTTTAAGACCAGCGGTTTTCCCGCACCGCGGCCTTTTCTGAGGGTAAGTGTTGCCTTCATCTTATCTTCCGAGATGGTGATATCGATTACTGCATCGCTGTCCTTGCTTATAACGGACTGCTCGAGCGTTTTCCCCTGATTAATTGCTTCGAGTATCTGCTGCTCGATTTCTTCAAGCGGTTTGAGCTTGTCCTCCGGGTATTCCAGTTTTCTTATCTCTTCGAGTATCTCATTCGGGGTAGGGGGAGTGGCGTACTTGGTTCCCGGTCTAAAGGTGAAATAACAGGTAGCACGGTCTTTGGAAAGTGAGACGCCCCATTCATGCCTGCTAAACGGCAGCACCTCCACCCAATTCTTCCCCCGGCGCTGTACACCGGATTCGGCGGCAATAACTTCACTTTTCTCTTTTACCGTGCCTTTTCCCGGATACAATCCCGGCTCCGTCTCCGTCAACAGCATGATGGGCGTTCCGTGAACGTCTTTCCCGGGTTTTCCCGGCTTAGCGGGGACCACTGCCGCGATTTTCTGCCCTTTTTCAGCCCATCCGTACTCTTCTACCGTCGGATCGACATCTACCGGGACCTCTTTTTTCCGCTTCTCCACCACCTCTTCGATTTCTTCTTTCGGCTGCATGAAGGGCAGTTTCTGCTTTTTGAGGACCTTCTTCTTTACCTTGACCTTCTCTATTACTTCTTTTGTGATGATCGGGGCATCCACATCCTGAAGAAACCGCTCGATATCATCTTTCATCTCTTCGGGAAGTGTGATTTCCTGCCACTGCACCTCTTCGGGGAGAGGATCTACTGCCGGAGTGCCCTGGGCAATAGTGATGGTCCGGGTAGCCGGCTGTTCGGCCATATCGGCAATTACCGAATCCCGGACCTTTGTGTCGACCCCTTCGGTAATGTTTTGTTCGGCGAGGAATTTTTTTAATTTTTCAGTATCCCATTCTTCGTCGGAAGCACCCGGCGTAAAAATAAGCCGCGCCTCCAATCCTGACTCATCGACTTCGATTCGGATACCGCCTGTGTAATTAGCTTTACTCATCTATGATGCCGTACTGTATATAATCTATTCTAAAAACCCGGCATTGATTGCCTTTACTAACTTTGCTTTAATAAAATTATTCTCTTTTTTCAACTGGTTTATCTCGTATTGTTGAGATTTTATCGTTTCAATCAAATCTCCGCTTGTCAACGCGCCGCAGTTGAGAAGGTCCTCTAAGTATTTCATCTTGGTATCGAAATCTACTTCCGCCTCCATCTCCGCTTCCTGATACGATTCATCGACCTCTTCTATTTCCATCGGACCGGGTGATTCGGTGTATTCCCGGGAAAGTTTGTCCGCTATTCGATAGATCGCCTGTGAGAGGACCGATTGGGGCTTATAAGCGATGATAGGAAGCCGCGACTGGAGGGCCACATCCTGGAGAGAATCCCGATAGATGATGCCTAAATGCTCCATATCGATGTCGAGATACTCCTTGCAGGAACGTCTCAATTTTCCCGCCTTATTCCCGTCCTTAGGATCTTCGAGCATATTGAGCACCAGCTTCGGGTGAAAATTCGCCGCCCGCTCCCGGAACCGGGCATAACTGTCCGGATCGTTTTCCCGGATATTCTGAATGAGGCGGGGAACATAGATCCGCTGAAACACCGTACCCTGTTGTTTGAGACTTTCTATGTATTCATGGGCCTTTGTATTCTTTTTAAACGTAGAACTCATTATTCGAAAAATAACATTCTTCAAAAACAAATATGCGTTGAGATTCGCCGTAGGAGTGGGATCGGTCACTATAATTCCCTGTCCGGATATGAGAAAAAAATCAACAGTGTTAAAACTGCTTCCCGCCCCTAAGTCCATAATGAGGTAATCCGCCTGGAGAGACCGAAGTCTACGGATGAGTTTCTGTTTTTGACTGCTCTTCAGATTGGCTGTCCCGGGGATCTCGGCATCTCCGGGGACAAACAAGAGATTCTCATAATCCGTGGAGACGATAATATCTTCGAATGCTACGTCACTGTTTGTGAGGAACGTTCCGATTCCCTGTGAGAGCCCCATCCGTCCGAGCATGAGGTGGATATTGGAACCGCCGAGATCTAAATCTGCAAGTATTACTTTTTTTCCCGTCCGGGCAAGGGCCAAGGCGAGATTTGTTGCTAACAGTGATTTTCCGACACCCCCCTTTCCACTGGCAATGGGCAGGATCAGCATTTATTCCTCCTCGACCGAGACTTCTTCCATCTCTGGAAGAGACTCATTCCGTTTCTCCTCCTGCTTTTTTTGGTTTGAACTATCCGAGCTATATGATAGCAAAAAGATAAAGAAAAGCAAATCCAAAAGTGTAATAAGAGCAACGAGGAAAAACAGTCCATCGAATCCGGACCGGCCTGTTTGGATCGGAGCTACCTGCTCCTCGCCCGAGACGAGAAGCACGTGTGAAAACAGCTGTATGCCCCTGTGCAGAAGACCGGTTTCGAAAATAAGGACAAGAACGGCAGGAAAAATATTGAGCAGTTTTCCTAATGCCATCAATTTGGCGTACTGCCGGTATTTCTCTCCGTAGAGGGCCATAAAAACAAACCCGGCGACCATCATAAGCTGAATACCGGCCAGCCACATATTCATGAAAATACGTGACGAGCTCAAGAAATCGCCCGCAAGGGAGAGTAAAAGAGAAAAAAGAAGGACGAATCTAAGAGCTTCCCAGACCGACCCTACGAAGAGGAGAGCTTTTCTTAACTTCATAACCTGTAGAGGCAGTGTACGTTTTTCATCTTTTACCAGTCAAGAGGAGGCAGCCTCCATCCCCCATCACATCGCCTGTCTCCTTGACAAACCGTTTCCAGACCATAGAATAGATGTATGAAAATAAAAGAGCGATACATTTGGATAGTAATAACAGCCTTTTGCCTTGCCGTACTTTCTCTTCTCGTCGTTTCACCGGTGGCGGAGGCTGATTCTGAATCAAACGAAACAAGTAAATATCTCACTTTATTCGAGCAGGTGTTCCGCTTCGTTGAGAAAAACTATGTTGACGAAGTCTCTGCTGAATCACTCTTCGAAGGAGCTCTTAAAGGACTTTTTGACAGCCTCGACGATCCATATTCAACCTACCTTTCGAAAAACGATATGGAAGACCTTACCGACACCACATCGGGAAAATTCGGCGGTGTCGGATTGTATATCTCCAAGTCTCCGAAAAGAGAAAACATCGAGGAGGAGGAGAACGATTACATCAGGGAAAATTACTCTCCCTACGTACGGGTTGTCGCCCCGATAGAGGGTACTCCCGCGAGTAAGGCGGGGATTTCCGCCGGGGATTACATCATACGGATCGAAAACGAAACTACCGAGAATATGAGCATCGACGATGTCGTGGATACCCTTCGGGGAGCCCCGGGCACCGACGTAACTGTTACGATCAGACGGGGAGAGGATATCACTTTCCCGGTAACACTGACCAGGGCGATCATCGAAGTTCCCACCGTGCGGTATGACATGATCGGATCGACCGGCATCGGGTATCTTCGGGTCATTCAATTTACCCCGCTCACCGATGATAAAACAATAGAGGCAATCCGGTTTTTCAAAGAGAACAACTATAAAGCAATCGTCATAGATGTACGGAGCAATCCCGGCGGGCTCCTCACTTCGGTGGTCGACACCGTCGACCTCTTTATCTCCGGCGGGACAATAGTCAGTACCCGGTCTCGGATCCCCTCCGAAAACCGCGTGTACAGTGCAAATCAGGAAACCGAGGTGCCGAACGATATTCCTGTCGTTGTACTCATCGACCAAGGCTCTGCATCAGCTTCGGAAATTTTAGCCGGTGCTTTCAAGGACCATAACAGGGGGGAGCTCATAGGAGAGACCACGTTCGGCAAAGGGTCGGTCCAGCAGGTCAAATCATTCGGTGCGGGTGGATTCAAACTGACCATGTCCAGATATTACACGCCGGCCGGGACGAACATCGACCACATCGGCATAAAACCGGACATCAAAGTGACCGAGAAAGAGCTTACGGACAAAGAACAAGAATCGTACAAAAAGATACTCGAGAATAACTTGGTGGGCCACTTCGTTTCAGAAAATCCGGACCCGAGCGAACGTGATATACGGTCTTTTATCGAAGAACTGCGCGAAGACGGGATTGTTATGGAAGAACGGATTATCAAACGGCTTATTAGAAATGAGGTCAATAAGACGAAAAACACACCGCCGGTATACGACCTCGAGTATGACCTTACCCTTCAAAAAGCTGTGGAGGTGCTCAAAGAAAGATGGGATTAACAACGATTCGGGTCAAAACACATGAACGGACCGAGTTTATCGACATAACCCGGCAAGTAAAGAAAACCGTCAACTCCGAAAACGTGGAAAGCGGTCTCTGCACGGTGTACTGCCCCCATACAACTGCAGCGATCACTATCAATGAAGCGGCCGACCCCTCGGTCCAGCGAGACATTCTCATGGAGCTCAATAAAGTAATTCCGTTAAACGACGGATACACCCATATGGAGGGCAACTCCGCTGCCCATATAAAATCCTCGGTAATTGGAGAAAGCGTTACCGTGCCCATAGAAAACGGCTCGCTCGTCCTGGGCACCTGGCAGGGCGTCTTTTTCTGCGAGTTCGACGGTGCACGGAACCGGTCCGTACATATCCATATTCTCCGTGAATAGGCACGGTGCGATCATGTTTGGTCCTATAAGCACCCGAGACTAGATGCGTCAATTTGTGCTCCCTCCACAGTATAACGGCAGCGGTTTCTTATCGGTAACCGGCGATGAGTATCACTACTTGATACGGGTTCTTCGACTACAGGAAGGTGATACATTTCCGGGAATCGACCACACCGGGCAGAAGTACTCCCTCACTATCGTCGAAAAAGAGAACGAGACGTGTACTGTCTCGGTACAACCGGAAGGCCCAAGCCCACAGGGAATGCCGAACTCCGATACCCTGCCCCATCCCCGTATTACTCTGTTTCAATGTATTCCTAAGGGGAAGAAAATGGATTTGATTATCCGTCAGGCAGTGGAAGCGGGTGTTACCGGGCTCTATCCGGTTGAAAGCGAGTACGCGGTCCCCAAGGTCCACTCGGAGAAACGTTCATCAAAACAACAGCGGTGGAAACGGATCGTCGAGGAAGCAGTACAGCAGTCCGGTTCCTCAATTATAACCGATATCTACGATTCGATACCGCTCGAGGATATCCCCCGGACATGGAATTGTACCGAGAAACGGCGCGGCTTTATATTTTATGAAAAACCGCTTGAAAAGAATTCCCTTCATGACTATCTTTCTGATAGCCTGCATGAAATCGGGATAGTGATCGGACCTGAAGGGGGGCTTTCTTCGAAAGAGGTTGACCTGTTGACCGGTTCCGGTTTTAATCTTGTATATTTAGGAAAGAACGTGTTGAGGACCGAGACGGCCGCACTCTATGCTGTTGCGGCCGTCACCATAACGTATAGGGAGCGATCGTCGTGGAAACTACGCCGATAAATCAAAAAAAGAGAATTTACGTACTCAATGTTCCTGTTGATGTGGTCTCTCCGGACGATTTAGAAGGTGTTGTAAAAGGGCTGCTTTCAAACAATGAAACCAATCAGATCGTGCTGATTACACTGCGCGATCTTCTCCGGGCACGAAGAAAAAAAGAGTTTTTCTCCTGCCTAAACACCGCCGCCTTGGTACTCCCTATTTCCCCTTCGATTCTCCGAGGGGCAAAGTTTCTACTCCGGGATGTACCGGACCGCTATATGCCTTTCGAGTTCGCCATCAAACTGTTGGGAATTCTCGAACAGAATAACGGTTCACTCTATCTTGCCGGACAGAAACAACCCGAACTCCAAGTAATCGAGGGAAATCTCCGAGACTCGTTTCCCGGGCTGCGAATTGTGGGAAGGTGTAACGGGTTTTTCAAGAAAGAACGTGAAGAAGACATCATTTTGGCCATACGAAAGGCGGCCCCCTCCCTTCTCCTTGCAGGTCGAGGCATACCGCAGAACGATCTCTGGATAACCCGGAACAAGAAAAAGTTTAGTCCCGGTCTGTTTTTCTACTGCGGAGATTGTTTCGATATATTTTCCGGTAAAAAACAACGCCCTCCCAAAGCGCTGTGGAACAGCCGGTTCTATTACTTCCCGGACTTGATCAAGCGACCCTGGCTACTCTTCGGTGCCGTCATTCGAATGTACTACGGTATCCTGCTGCTCTTCCACCGCATCTGGAAACTATAATTACTCACTCAATCATACAGCTTTAGATATTCATACAGCTCTTTAAGCCGGTCGGGAATTCGTTTTGTAACTACCCGTCCGGCTGCATTTCTCAGCGCAGGAAAAAGAAAAAGAAGCCCTACTGCATCGGTTATGAACCCCGGAGAAAGCAGACACAATCCGCTTATACAGATTCCTGCAAAATCAGCAAATTCCCGCTGCGGATAATACCCGTCCTTTACTTTCACCTTGACTTGATCAATCGTTTTCCCCGCTTCTGAGAAGATAATAAACAATCCTAAAAAGCCGGTCGCTGCAGCACAGGCAAGAACCAAATACATGCCCCAGGACGAGCCGAGCCGAAAGAGAAGGACTATCTCTGCAAGAGGAATAAGAGATATGAGCAGTATGATAAAAAGTGATTTGAGGACAAAACCCTTATCGAAAAATTGAATGATAAAGCGGATTGTAAGCATACGAGAATACTAACACAGTTTTCTTCTCCCTAACAACCGCCCACACGATTGTATCCCTGCTGAATCAGCAGCCGACGAAATCCGGTATTATAGAGTGAAAACACCGGAAAAAACTTGAAAACAGCTTATATGTACATTAGGCTAATGTAATATGGTAAGAATTCTATTTATTGATGACGACGTTCACACCCACCGCATCTTGAAAATGGTCATGCCGCCCGATTTCTTCATTATCACCGCCACCCGGGGAAGACGGGGGCTCGAACTGCTCCAAAAAGAGACGCCTGATGTAGTGCTTCTCGATATCGACCTGCCCGATATCAACGGCCTCGAAGTATTGAAATACATTACCGAAGCCCCGTTTTCACCGCCGGTAGTAATGCTTACCGGGTTCTCAGAGAGAAAATTGATCGTCCGGGCCATGAAATCCGGTGCCTGCGATTACATTACAAAACCGTACGATGCGGGAGAATTGAAACACTCCATCCGGAAAGCAATAAGCATAAAGGAGACTCTCCCGAACTACGTTACCGAAACCGATCTCCGGTTTCCCGATTTCCTCGGTATGAGCCCGGCGATATGCCGGATAAAGAAACTCATTACCATGTATGCAAAAAGTGAGAAGACCGTCCTCCTCACAGGGGAGAGCGGGACAGGAAAGGATATTACTGCAGGAATGATTCACAGTCTCTCCAAGCGGAGCAGAAACCCCTTTATCGCAATCAACTGTGCCGCAATACCGCTCCAACTCTTCGAAACCGAACTGTTCGGCAGCGAGCGGGGAGCGTATACGGACGCGGTAACGCGGGCCGGCAGCTTTGAGCTGGCAAATAGAGGAACGTTGTTTCTCGATGAAATCGGCGAGACCGCCATCGAATCGCAGGCAAAACTGCTTCGGGTAATCGAACAGCAGGAAATAAAGCGGGTGGGTAGTACGCGGCGCATCCCCGTAGATGTACGTCTCATTGCCGCTACCAATCAGAATCTCGAAAAAGCAATCGATGAGGACCGTTTCAGACAGGACCTCTATTACAGGCTCAATATCTTGGCCATTGAGCTTCCGCCCCTGAGGGAAAGAAAGGAAGATATCCCTATTATTGCAGCTTATTTTTTAAAGAAAGCTGAAGAAGAACACCGGCCCTGCACCCGTTCCACTTCCGAATGCGGACCGACTAAAAAGCCCGCCCGGCTGTCGGCCGATTCGATACAAAAGCTGTCGTCCCACACCTGGCCGGGAAACATTCGAGAGTTGAAAAATGTCATAGACAGGGCAGTGGTGTTTTCAGAGGGAGGGGACATCCATCCCCGTCATATTCAGTTTTAACAGATTGATCGACTCATCAGCCGATCGTGCGCAGGTAGAGTGCATCGAGGAGAGGAACAACTCTCCCGTCGTAAAGAGTCCGGGTCCCGACAACTTTTGCAACAATCATCACTTCCGAGTTTACAGATATTTCATTCGCGATCGGATTTCTCGACCGCCGTACCGGTATTCTGGCCTGAAAAGCCTCTCCTCGCAGCTGGACAATGCTCGAATACATTTTCACCCGACTCATATCCACCCATTCACCGTCCATTACCTCCAATTCCGCGAGAAATTCCCCTTCTTTTCCGTCATTCTGTATCTGCAGAGAAGAAATTGCACCGGTTATGACGACAATTTTGTCCTGAGGAAGAGCTTGCGGACCTCTCCTGTCGAGCAGCCCGGTTAAACGGTCCAGTGTAATGGAAAAATCAACAATTCCGTCAAATTCTGCTTTATCTATTGAGAATAAAAAGAGAGGGACCGATAAAATAAGTACGAACAAGACCAGAATTTTTTTCATTGGTTCAATCCTCGTGTGGTCTGATGCCTTAATAGTAGAGGCAAAATAATCTCTGGTCAAGCAAAAGTATTGATTATGTGGTATATTTTAATATAACCATTTGACAAAGAATGGTCTTGACTTATAATATAAAATTATTAAAGTTTTATTATTATGGTTGTCTTTTGACGGCCGCGTTTAAAAACTCTTTTATAAAGAGGCACCATGGCAAACAATGATATTGTACCGGGATTTGATGAGGAGAAAGACGACAGTCTTAAAATAAGACTGCAAAAAGTCGATCAGGTAGAAGGATGCTTAATTCTCTATCTTACCGGATATATCGACACGTACAACTCGAACTTTTTCCAGAAACGAGTCACGAAAGCGATTGAAGCAAACTACATACGTCTCATATTCAACTGCGGCGGCCTAAATTACGTTTCGAGTACCGGAATAGGCTCTTTTACCGCTTTTTTAAAAGCCGTTAAACCGCGGGGAGGAGATCTCGTACTTCTCGAAATTCAGCCGAAAGTATACGAAGTTTTTCAGCTTTTAGGCTTTTCTCAATTTTTCAACATCAAAGACAACTTAGAAGAAGCGGTCGATTATTTTGTCAAAGGCGGCCAAACCGGCAGTACAAATGTCTTTCCGAAGATTTTTAAATGTCCGATCTGCTCTAAAAAACTCAAAGCTACGAGAGCAGGGAGATTTCGGTGCTCTGAATGTAAAACGATTCTCGCAATCGACAATTCGGGGCAGGTCTTTCTCGGGTAATCCGGATCCGAATATACCGGATATAATGGAATACTAAAGAGATATCACAAAATGGACAGCAACAAACTCGAAAGTTATCTGATAAATCTCGATTTGACTTACGAAAAACTGGACTCTTACACGTGGCTCATTACCGACCCGGAAAAGGGGCTCGAAAACGTGTTTATTATTTTCGAGGAACCGCTTGTGATCCTACGCGTAGATGTAATGCAGGTACCGAAAAAAAACCGTGAGGCCCTTTTTGAAAAACTGCTTACACTAAACGGGTCCGATTTGATTCACGGAGCGTATGCTCTCGACAATGAAAAAATAATTATTACTGAGACCTTTGTTCATGATACGATCGATTTCGAGGAGTTCCAGGCATCTCTCGATGCTGTCAGCCTGGCACTCGCACAGCATTATCCGGTTCTTACAAAATATCGGGAACCATGATCATGAACAGGGAGGAAATTAATGGGACTATTTGACCGGTTTAAACGGGTAATGAAATCCAATATAAACGACATGATAAGCAAATCCGAGAATCCCGAAAAAATGCTCAACCAGCTTATCATCGACATGAACGAACAGCTGTTCGAATCTAAAAAGAATGTTGCTACCGCCATTGCCGATGAAAAAAAACTCGAGCGGCAGATGAACCAGCAGCTTTCACAAGCACAGGAATGGGAAAATAAAGCCCGTCTCGCCCTTAAAGCAGGCAAAGAAGATCTGGCGAAAGAAGCACTGGTAAAAAAACAGGAGTATGACACTATTGCCGCCCAATACCGGGAGCAGTGGGAAGCCCAGCACGAATCGGTCGAAAAACTGAAAACCGCCTTACGACAGCTCCAGCAGAAAATAGAAGAAGCCCAGAGAAAGAAAAACCTGCTCATTGCCAGGGCCAAAAGGGTCGATGCCCAAAAGCGAATCCAAGAGACAATAGGAAATATGTCGAATACCTCCGCTTTCGAGGCTTTCGACCGAATGAGCTCCAAGGTGGAGCGGCTGGAAGCCGAGACGGAAGCAATGCAGGAACTCGATGATATGAGCAGCGAAACTTCTCTCGAAGAGAAGTTCAAAGCACTCGAATCTTCAACTGCGAACGGTGACCTTCTTTTAGAAGAGTTCAAGAAAAAAGAGGGCCTGGTCAAACCGGAAGAGCTTGACGAAAAGTAGCATTGTCAATTTCGTTTCACGCGACCCCGTTTTACGAGAAAAAATACGGTTTCTCTCCCGGCGGCAGCAACTACTGTCCTTCACCATCACTGAAGAACCGCTTGTGCCTCCGGGACAGGTAGATCTGTACGTCATTCCCTCCGATTTCTTCCGATATTCTTCGGTGCCGGACACTTTGACGCGACTACGGCTCCCGTTTATCGCCTACGGTCCTCCTGAAGACCTCAAATCCGCGTTTCTTTTCGGCTGCACAGATTATCTCAAAGACCCCTGGTCTCCGACCGAGTTGGAAATTCGTGTTAAGAAACTGCTCGGGGATTTCAAAATTACCCTTCCCTGGGGGGCCCTTACTTACAGCCCGACCATTCTCCAAACAGATTTCGGTCAAGCGGAGCTGACGTTCCACGAATATCGAATTTTTTCACTCTTAGCCCGCGAACAGGGAACTGTCGTTCCTCGGGAAGCCCTCTTTTATGCACTCCTTGGAAAACCCGCACACGGCTCGAGAGCAATCGACATGCACATCACCAACATACGAAAAAAAACCAGATCGATCCTCCCCGCCCCAGAAGCGCAGATTATCCGATCGGCCCGCACCATGGGTTACTTCATTCCGGGATAAGAGCACCGGTATTTTGTTCTATGTACAGTACTTATACAGGTTTCTCCCATATCCACTGTTCATAAATTGTGGATAACTCACTTATTTTTTCGTTTCTTAAATACCTCCAAAAAGAAAGGAGCTGCAACAAAAGCAATTGACACTTACGTTTGTTAAGCAGAATACAATAATTAATTATAATAAATAGAATTACAACAACAGCTAATGTTTTGATTGTATGTGATTACTGTTACATTACTATTAGATGTTACTTGATGAGAACAATAAAGTATTACACATCGTGCACTGCTTGTGGATAAGTTGTGCCTTAATTGAGCATTATTTCGATCATTTTTTTTATTTCCTTTTGTTGAAATAGTTCATCCCGTGTGGTAAAGTTCTCAGAAAGTGAGACAGATCCTCTCTATTTCGATTCGATTTCTACTTACTATTGTCATTGTTCTTTTCATCGCAGTGCTTATCTTTAGCATCTTTACCTGGTCTGTCCGCTATGAACCGGGAAGAACGTTCCATCCGTCACACATTCTGTCTCTGTTCTCTACAGCACTGTCCCGCCTTTTTCCTGTTTGTTTCATTTTTGCACTGTTCTTCACCTTTTTCTTTGTAAAAGACATAGAAAAGTCCGTTCTGTTTACATCTATCGTAGTAACCGCACTCGCTTTCGTCCTGTTTATAGGCGGATATAGCGTACTGAAGAGCCGATTGCCCCCACTTACAGTGATTGAAAAACGAGATCCGCAACCGCTTTTTGAAAAGCGGATAACGCCAATCAACGGTGATTCACAAGGGGAAACTCAGCAGGGTATGAGTGCCCTCTATACGGAAAAAATATCCGGCGAAACTGCAAAGACCGTTGTCCTCACAAAAAACGGTGCAGTGAACTACCTCCCGGAAGCACACTTTGTACAGGGGCCGGACGGGACCGCTGTTATCAGCAATCAAGAAAAGATCGCACTGCCGGAAAGCAATTACTGGTACGCACAGATGTTTGGTCTCCCTTCTCTTGTGGACCGGTTTATCAAGGACATAGAACTGGCAAACTACCAACTACACACATACTTTAACGAGGACCGGACACTGTTTTACCTCTTCTCTTTCTCCCTTCTTTTTTTTGCTGTTAGTGCCGTCTTCTTTTCTATTCATTCCAGATGGCAGGTATTCAATATATTCCTCTGTTTTTTACTGTTTCGAGTTCTTTTTCTTTTAAACGCTTTGTCCGATTCCGAACTCATGAAAGAGATCGGCTCCGTTTTTTCCGACATTTCGGCTGCTCACACTCATATACTTATCTTGCTTCTCGTCGGTGCTTTCTTTTTTATCTTTCATCTGCTCTCACTGTTGCGGACAAAACGATGAACAACTCGGGTAGTATCGTTACAAAAAATCTGATCGGTTTTCTCATAGCGGGATATTTCTGCGGAATATTGGTTTTTTCCGTCTTCTCTATCATTACTTTTCCTGAAAATACCGTTCACCGAACGTTTATGGTACCGTGGATATCGGACAACAGCATCAATATGTTTATCACCTACTGTATAAGCATTCATACTACCGTTATCCTCTTTGTTTTCTCAATGGTTCTGCCTGCCGGAAAGTTTCATCAAATCGGCACGGGAGCGGATGAACTTTTTTCTATAATCAGATCAGCCCTTTTGGTATTTATAGTATTTACACTGGTTTTTGCATTCCTTACTGAACTGGTCCAGCCTGGAATCTACAAGAGAAAGCAGGCAATAATCCAGAAAACGGAAATGATGAGCAGTTTCAAAACCCAGGCCCACGATTATTATAAAGATGGAAATTTTGAAGAAGCCCAACGGTTTATAGACTACTATCTGAGATTTGATAAAAACAACACCGAAATGGAGCGCATGCTTCGAAATGTTCATGAACGAAACCGGATTGGGGAAGATAATGATCCGACCGGTACGGAACAATCTGTCTCCCGTAACATGGACCGCTCTCCGGCTGAGCTTCTAAAAACTGCCGGAATCTATTTCGAACAAGAAGATTATCTCTCCGCACACTACTATGCGATACTGGCCCATTCCATCGACAGCACCAGGGAAGAAGCGAAAAACCTTGCCGACCGCGCCTGGGAAGAACTCAAAAAGGCAGGGATAGATGCCCGGTCGAGGGAAGAGACGCTCCTCTATTCGAGAAAACAGGAAGCGTATACGGTCCTCAAACAGGGAGACCCGGTACGAGCGTATTATCTGTTTCTCTCCCTTATAAACCAATACCCTCAGGACCCTGATATCAAAAAGTACTTTCGAGAGAGTCTCGAAACGGTAGAGAAAGCCGCATTCTTTAAACAGGAGGTGGAAGTACTCGAATCAATTCCCGGTTTCAAAAACATTTTTTTTGTCAATAAACGGGAAAAAGAGTTGATAGAGTTCGTTTCCATTCCTCATCTCGTACCGAAAGAGGGGACCCTCTATGTAGAGGATATTGAAGTGCTCGGCGTAACAGCGGATTCCGGTGCACCGGCCGATGGATCGAATGAACTGCTGTATCACTACCGGGCACCGTACGGTAAACTACAGAATGGAGAAATTCTCCTCCGCTGTATAGAGAAAGACAGAGAGAGAGTGCATTACCCCGTTTCTCTGATGGAGGAAGAAGAAGAGAAGGAGGTCCCATTCTCACTTACCCTCGGACCGCCTGTAGAAATGCTCCGGTATCTCACCCCGTCGAATACCGGAAAAGAGATGAATATTGCCGTATTGTGGGACGGCACCGAACTATTTTCACAGTACGGATATCCCCGGGAACCGCTTCAGCAGGAATTTTTTTACCGTATAGTAAGGATATTCACCTTCTTTATAGCTTCTCTATTCGCCTGCTATTTAGGATGGACCCTCCGCGTTGTAGGAAAAGGGGTTCCTCTTATTCCGGTCCTGTTTATTCCGCTTTTTCCCCTGGCCTTGAGCAGACTGTTTTCTCTTTACTTCTGGCTTGTTTCCACCCTATCTGGATTTGTTCTCGTACTAAGCGGATTTGTTCTCGCGCTTCTCTTTCTGATCGCTACACAGGCAGTAATTATGCTTAGTATCATTCTGCTCTTTGCCCGTCGGTATTATAAACGGCCCTGACCAAACTAATTTTCCCGTGAGATCCGGGCCCCGATTTTATTGAGACGTTCGACTAGGTCCTCATACCCCCGTTCGATCTGATACACGTTATGTATCGTACTTCTGCCTTCCGCACAGAGTGCCGCAATTACCAGGGACATACCGGCACGGACATCCGGTGAAACCAAATCCGAGCCTTTTAAGCGGGCGGGGCCGCTGACCACTGCCCGGTGAGGATCACAGAGAATAATTCGCGCTCCCATTCCTATAAGCTTGTCGACAAAAAACATGCGGGATTCGAACATCTTCTCATGAATGAGTACAGTCCCGTCCACCTGTGTGGCAACCACCATAATGATGCTGATCAAATCAGGAGGAAAACCCGGCCACGGCGCATCATCGATTTTTGGGATCATTCCCCCCAAGTCGGGCTGTACCCTCATTTCCTGACCACCCGGTATCTTGATCGACGTTTTGTCCGTCTCCCAGTGAATACCGAGTTTATTAAAGGCAATTCGTATCATCCGCATATGTTCGGGTTCGGCATTTTCGATCTCGATTTCTCCCATCGTAACGGCAGCCAGCCCGATAAAAGAGCCGACTTCCATAAAATCGGTACCAATCTTATACTCACATCCCTTTACCTTTTTTACCCCTTTTATCCTGAGAATGTTCGAACCGACCCCGGTTATCTCCGCTCCCATGCATTCGAGCATTCTACAAAGGTCCTGTACATGGGGTTCGGAAGCGGCATTGAGGATGACCGTTTTACCCTCTGCAAGTACGGCCGCCATAATCGCATTTTCTGTACCGGTTACCGAAGCTTCATCCATGAATACATCGGTCCCGACCAGTTTGTTAGCGGAGAGCTTAAAAAATCCGTCTACTTCAACCCGTGCTCCGAGCTCGGAGAGGGCGAGAAAATGGGTATCGAGTCTTCTCCGGCCGATAACATCCCCGCCCGGCGGAGGCAGTATCACCTTTCCCGTTCTCGCTAAAAGCGGTCCTGCAAAGAGAATCGAAGCCCGTATGTCCCGTGCATGTTCAGCCGGTATCTCGCTCGTTTTTATATTGGGAACTTTTATTCTATACGTGCCGCTGCCTTCCTTTTTGACTTCCGCCCCGATAGTCTCCATAATCTCGAACATAACAAAGACATCCTCGATTTCCGGAACGTTTTTTAATATAACCGGCTCATCGGTGAGCAGAGCTGCTGCTATACAGGGCAGGGCCGCGTTTTTATTACCTCGAGCACTTATTTTTCCCCGTATGGGAAATCCGCCTTCGATTATGTATTTATTCATCAGTAAAATCCTCTTGAAGAATAAAATAAAACTGCCGATCGGAAAAAGGATTTTCCGGCATGGCCAGTTCAGCCTGATAGAGAAAACTCCCTTCCCTCGTGACGACCTTCATCTGTAACAGAAATACCTCCTCCCGCACCCCTTCGACCATAAACGGATTTTCCATAATTTCGGGATAAATGATATCCACAATCTCTTTCTCTTCGGATAGAAGTGGGTTTTCCTGCTTCTTCTCTTCTACAGGGACAAAAACGCGGGCACACAGCTCACGGTGATTCACTGCTCCCCGCTCTACCTGTACCGCATCCTCTGGGCGAAGCGCTATCTCTACAAATCGGTTGCACTGTTCCTCGATAATAACCGTTTTTACTTTCGAGAGAAACTTCCGCAAATTTCTTACTATGTTTATTGTCTTATGCTCGATAAAATCACGTCCGTTCCATCGATACCAGGTGACGAACGTCTCGTAGCCGGACCCTTCCTCAAACACCTTGTTAAAAAAAATGATATCTTTAGTACCGTTATTATCTACATCCGTTACGATGGGCTGATTTGAGAACGTTTCCTTAATCTGAAACCGGGTAACATGCTTCTCCGCAAAAATCAACCATTTCTCTTCTATCCCTTCTACAGATTGGAACTGAAGGATGACGGCAAAAGGGAACGTATTCCCCTTCTTGATTTGCAGTTCCCGTATATCTTCGAGCACTTTGTGCTTCCCGAATGAGTATCGGTTTTCAGGCACGAGCCCTTTATCCGTTATAAAAAAATGGATTATATGACACCGGAAAGAGGTGTCTTCCTCCTCATAGAGACGCGAAATGTTGGAATACCGGAAAAACTCGGCTGCTCCGTCCTCACCGTTACTCAGATACACGGCGAGAAGATCATCCCGATTATCGGAAAACAGGTCTCTGCGGATAAAGTACGGCCGCCCGTTCCGGTAGAGCAGGCCATAATCCGGAGATCCATATGATTTCGCCTGAGAGACGATTTTCCAATACGAAAGCTCGCTCTTCGGTTCTTCTTTTTCACGTATCGTGCCGGTATCACTTTCGGTCCCGCCTTTCGGTCTTTTTGCCTCACCTTTGTCTTTACCGACCGTTTCTTCCCCCCGCTCTTTTATCCGCTCTTCTCCGTCTTTACGAGAATCGGCTTCTTCTTCCGGCTGTTCCTCTCCTGTCTGCTTTTCTTCGGAAGACCGCTGCTTTTCAGGGGAGTGATCGCGGATTCCCGACTGGGCACAGGAGAAGAGTAGAAAAACTATAGCAATAACGGTTATACTTTTCATGCTGGCATCAGTTTTCGCCTTATAGTAACAGGTATGACTGATTGAGACAAATAAAAAAATCTGATTATATGAGAGTACACCATGAAAGTAATGAAATTCGGAGGGAGTTCCCTCGCTAACGCTGCATTGATTAAAAAAGTAGGTTCAATCGTCGCGGAAGAACACAAAAAAGAACCTGCGGTCGTGGTCCTTTCCGCCATGAAAGGGGTGACGGACCAACTTCTCCTTATGGCAGACCTATCTGAGCAAAACGATGCCACATACAAAACGCTCTATAATGAGCTGAAAGAACGTATTCTTTCTACCACCTCCACACTTATCGAACACAAGAGCTGGATAGACACGGAGATAAAAATGACCGGTCTGTTAGGTGAACTCGAAGAGGTCCTTCACGGTATAGAACTGGTCCGGGAATGTTCTCCCCGAAGTCTCGATCTCGTAGCAAGTTTCGGGGAACGGTTAAACGCCATTCTTTTTTCGGATTATCTCACTGCACAAGGAACAGAATCAGCGATGGTCGATGCGAGGGAACTGATCATTACCAATGAAAACTACGGGAGTGCCCAGGTACTCTTTTCCCAAACATATGAAAACGTCAAAAACCGTCTGGGAGGGCGTAAAGAATTGATTGTCGTCCCCGGTTTTATCGCTTCTACCGAAAGCGGAATTACCACTACGTTGGGCAGAAACGGTTCTGATTATACCGCCTCTGTTCTGGCAGCCGGTCTCGGGTCAAAGACAATCGAAATATGGACAGATGTAGACGGTGTGTTGAGCTCCGATCCGAATATCGTAAAAAATGCCTTCGTCCAGCCCGAGATAAACTATCAGGAAGCGATGGAACTCTCTTATTTCGGAGCAAAAGTGATCCATCCCCAGACAATGGTCCCGGCTTTAGAATTAAATATACCAATCCTCATTAAAAATACCTTACACCCCGAGGTCCCCGGTACGATAATATCATCAAAAATAAGAAAACATACCACGCCTATTACCGGGATTGCATCCATCGAGGACGTAGCATTGATAAATATCGAAGGCAGCGGCATGATAGGAGTCCCCGGTACCGCATCCAGGGTATTTACCGCTCTAGCGGCCTCAAAAGTAAATGTGATGATGATTTCTCAAGCATCTTCGGAGCACAGTATCTGTCTCGTCTGCCGTCAGAGAGAAGCGCCTCAGGCCCTGGAAGCTTTACGTTCCGATTTCAAAAAGGAGCTGGAAACAAAAAAAATACAGCAGTTCGAATTGATCGAAGAACTCGAGATAATTGCCGTCATCGGAGAGAACATGCGGGGGACACCGGGGATCTCCGGAAAACTCTTTTCATCCCTCGGGAAAGAGAAGATCAATATTCTTGCCATTGCTCAAGGTTCATCGGAGCGAAACATCTCCTTTGTCATTAGCAAAAAAGATACCCCCCAAGCGCTCACGGTCATCCATAGAGAGTTTTTAGAGAAGAGGTAACAAAGCATGAAATTTTCGAGTACAAGAAACAATAAACGGGAAGTAACGTTCAAGGAGACCATTTTTACCGGACTCGCTCCCGACGGCGGGCTGTACAACCCAACCACCACTCCGGACCTCTCCGGCCTTATTGCATCTTTTCGGGAAGATACTCCTTTCCCCGATCTCGCTGCTGCGTTGACCGAGGCCCTTTTTCCGGAAGAAATCTCACGATCGACCGCCTATGAAATCTGTGAGAAAGCATTTCCTTTTGTTCCCGAACTCAATCGGATAGATGATGATATCGACATCTTAGAACTCTTCCACGGTCCTTCCTGCGCGTTCAAGGATTTCGGTGCCTCGTATCTGGCAACCGTTATGGAAGAATTCCTCAAGACCGAAGAGAGGAGAGCGCTCATTCTCACTGCAACCTCGGGGGACACGGGAAGTGCTGTTGCCAGGGCCTTTTACGGAAAGGACATGATCGATGTGGTCATCCTCTATCCGTCACACCGGGTCTCACCCCTCCAGGAAAAGCAGCTGACCACCGTAGGAGGCAACGTCAAAACACTGGAGGTAAAAGGCTCCTTCGACGACTGCCAGAAAATGGTAAAAACGGCATTTGTCGATGCCGAGCTGCGGGAAAAACTGCCCCTTACTTCCGCAAACTCAATCAATTTAGGAAGGCTGCTGCCTCAGTCGTTTTACTACGTGTACGCTTACAGCAGATTGAAACCCCGGTATCCTCATCTTCGAATTGCCGTCCCGAGCGGGAACTTCGGTAATCTTACATCCGGCGTGCTGGCATGGACCTGGGGAATGCGGGTAGACGGGTTTATCGCTGCAACCAACATAAATGATGTGGTCCCCGAGTATCTTCAGACGAATGAGTACAATCCGCGGCCGTCCATCCAGACCTATTCCAACGCAATGGATGTGGGTGACCCGAGCAATTTTGAGCGGCTTATCGATATATTCGGGCACGACCGGCAAAAAATGCGGTCAGTACTCGAGTATGATGTCGTCACTGATGAAGAAACCTTCGAAACAATCAAGAAAACATATGCCGACAAAGGAATGTTTCTCGACCCCCATACCGCAGTCGGGTACCTAGCTTCGAAGCGGTATCTCGAACGGTTTGAGAAGGAAAATCATCGTAAAGGGCCGAAACCCCATCTGTTAACGCTTTCTACCGCCCATCCGGGCAAATTTCTCGAAATCGTAGAAGAAGCGACCGGCAGAAAGGTCGACCTGCCCGAGCAGCTCGCATCGGTCCTCTCCCTGAAAAAACAGTCCATTCCGGTCGACAATACACCGGATGCACTCAAGGAGTACCTGCTCGATACGTACATGAATTAAGTTACTCGACGTAGAGGCGGACCAGTTTTTTCCCGTCTGCCGACCTGAACGGGTTCCGTTTGTTCTTTAAGAAATGACGGTACGCTTTGCACGCCTTGTAGTACATCGTCGGTCCTCGAAAAGTTGAAGCAATATCACAACGGAACATCTCCAAAACGAGCGGGAAGTGGGGAGAACTCATCACTGCATCGATCTGCCGGGCGGAGAGAGTAGGAATATAGCTCGGCAGCATATGATTTTCCACGAGAAACCGCACCCTCCCGATCAAATCATCTTCGAATCCAAGTTTTCGGAGAAACTTCTCTGCGATCGATGCCCCGATCTGGGCGTGCTGGTGAAATTGTCTGGTCCCGTTCCGTTCGGCATACGCTTTTCCGGTATCATGGAGAAGGAGGGCGAGGGAGAGCATAAGATCGGGGATTTTCCGATATCTAAACGTTTCCATGGTGTGCTGCCACACATCACCCTCCGGATGGTACTCCTTGCTGTGATTGATGGTTTGCATGGCGAGCAATTCGGGCCAGTGCTTCTCGATAAACCCCTCCGCTTTAAGCAATTCTAAGCCTTTCTCCGGATATGCCCCGGTAAGAATTGCAGAGAGAATATACCGCTGTTCCTGCTTATCCAGAGTCATATTGGGGGCGCCGATAGTCCGACCTTCCGGGACCAGACCGGCCCTAACACTACCGCCGGGAATCTCGTAGTGAAACCGGGACATCAGGACCGCAGCCTCCGTACTGTAGGCCCACGGCTTATGCGGGTCTTCTCTCGGAGAACACACTACCAGGTCGTTTTTCCGGATATCACCATACACACCGAAGGGATCGTAGTACTTGTCCTCTCGTACATCGTAGAGAAGATTTTGTACCGAGTAGGGAAAAGAAGAAAAGGAAAACGGTCCGTCAATACATGTAAGAAGCAGGACCGTTTTTCCCTTAGTCCCCTCGTCACTATTCTCGAGGGATACGGCGGCATCGGCATCTTCGAGCCCCGGATACTCGACAGCGGAAAAAGCTTTCGCAATATCGACAAGCTGGGCCGTGGTTACGGCATTGAGGTGATGATTTTCATTACGGGTACGAAAAAACCGGTCGAGAGCGGAGTACGAAGAGAGGTACAGTTCGATCGGTGCTGCTTTGAGCTGGGAGAGAAGCTTTTTCATAGATCACACCTACGAGTAAGGTACTGCCGACGTTCTAATTGAGTCTACTGAAAAAATTATTATTCACGCGTTTCAAACGTACTTCTGCAATTCCTCGGCTTTATCCACCTGTTCCCAAGTAAAATGGTCTCTGCCGAAATGACCATACACGGAAGTATCAAGATATATCGGCTTCTTGAGGTCGAGTGTCTCGATAATTCCGGCAGGGGAGAGATCAAAGACTTTTTCTACTGCATCTTCTATTTTTTCTTCCGGGACCTTCCCGGTACCGAATGTTTCGACCATCACCGATACGGGAAAGGGGACCCCGATAGCATAGGCAAACTCGACTTCGCACCGCTCACAGAGATCTGCAGCTACGATGTTCTTCGCCACATACCTGGCCATATATGCCGCTGAGCGGTCGACTTTGCTCGGATCTTTCCCCGAAAA
>CAZQKT010000018.1:24604-38860 GCA_964594055.1 uncultured Spirochaetales bacterium | reverse complement strand
GATGGGTCTTGACCGGTTTTCTCCCCGGGGGCATCGTCTTGATCGTAGAGATATCGAGATCGCCGAATACGGTAAGGGAGAGGGTCCGCGGAATCGGGGTGGCCGTCATGAGGAGGAGGTCCGGGACACGGCCCGGACCCGGGCCCTCCCCGCCGGTGCCTTTCTCGATGAGTGAGAGCCGCTGCAATACTCCGAATCGATGCTGTTCGTCTACAATGACGAGCCCTAACGTTTTGTACTGCACCTCTTGCGAGAAGAGCGCATGGGTCCCGACGATAAGGTCGATTTCCCCTCGGGCAAGTGATAAGAGAAGCAGTTTTCGCTTCTTGCCTTTGACCGAGCCGGTCAGTACAGCTGTTCGTACTCCGAGCGGGCCTGTCAACGAGAAGGCGGTTTCACCGTGTTGAGTCGCCAGGAGCTCTGTCGGCACCATCAGGGCAGCTTGCAGTCCCGCCTCGATATAGGGGAGAGCAGCCAAAAGGGAAACCAGTGTTTTACCGCAGCCAACATCACCTTGAAGCAGCCGGGTCATAACGGACGGTTTTGAAAAATCGGTGCGGAGTTCTTCTAAAACCGTCTCCTGGTCTCTTGTAAGAGGGAAGGAAAGTCTCGCTAAGGCGAGTTCCTGCAGTTGGGTTTTCACCATCCCCCCGGCTCGCTTGGTCCGGCTCTTTCTCTCTCTGATTTGTTCGAGCAGACGAAACTGTAGATAAAAAAGTTCTTCGAATTTGAGTGTATGCCGGGCTTTTCTCAGAAGCTCCATACTCGAAGGAAAGTGGATTTCTTTCAATGCGTTTTTTTTCTGCATCAGACCGAGCCGCTCGAGCATCGACTCCGGCAGTTCGTTTTCTAAGTAAAAGCCGTACTGCTTGATGGCCTGAGATACTGCGTGCCGGAGTAGTTTTTGGGTAAGCTTTCCGGAAAGCGGATAGACGGGGAGGATTTTGCCGAACATCCGGGGGTTCTCCCGGACCGGTTCCACCTCGAAAGATGAGCTCTGCACTTCTCCGTAGCGGTAGTGAAAATCCCCATAGAGAAGAAAACGGCTGCCCGGAGTTAATTTTTCGTAGAGAAAATTTCTGCCGAAACAGACCAGGGCGCCCTGTACTGTCCCGTCCGTTATAAGTATCTTGAGTGTTTTCCGTCCCGGTCGTCCGAAGTACCGGTGCTCGAGGACCTCCACTTCGGTATTGACTATAGTAGGACTACCCGAAGAGCGCGCAGCTTCCCGCAGCGGGACAGTTGTTGCCCTGTCTTCATAATCGCGGGGAGGAAAGAGGAGCAGGTCCGCGATAGAATGGATTCCTAAAGAGGCGAAATCAGCTGCTGTACTGTCACCGATTCTGTGGAGCGTTTTAACACTCGTTTCTAGTTCCCGCAGAAACATCTGTGCAGAATGCTACCGGCGTAGACTAAAAAGGGAGATTCATGAGAAACGTTACAAGCAGTTGGACCAAAAATCGCAGTACAAGAGAGGCGACTAGAAACGTTCCGCCGGTAATAGCAAGGCTTACAGGATAGGTAAGCGGCCTCCCTCCGGAAAAAAGGGTGCTTACCCGGTACACTACCGGATGGAGAAGCAGATCGAGTGTCTGCCAGATCGGAGAGACCGAATTGGCATTAAGCAGCCATCCAATAATCCTTACTACAATAAGGATTATAAAAAAAACGAGAAGAAACGAAATTGCAGACCAGAGGGCGGAGATAATAAGGCCTAAAACAATGCCGAGGCTTATCGTTCCCAGCCGTGCTATGGTCGAGGTAATGTTTTGTAGTATTACCAGTACGATCAGTGCGATAATCGGGGAGAAGTCGATTCTATCGGTTCTCAGTACAGGAATGCGGCGGAACCAGGCCAAATACGGTTCCGTTATTGCAATGAGAATCTGCATCGGTCTTCCCAGAGCAGGTCCATGGAACCAGGTGAGCATGATGCGTATGAAAATGATAAGAATATAAATTGAGATGAGTGCGCTTAAGACCTTCATGAGTACGATCATTGTTATTATGCCCTCCAGACACTTTCTACATGGGGATTGTGTTTTAATGCATCGATCACCGCATCTTTCGGTGATACCCGTAATTGGGAGTTTGCTTTTATGATGATTTCTTTCGAATTGCTGCCGTTTTGGAGCAGATGTAAAAAAACAATGCAGTTGCCTTGATTATCAAATAGAAACGAACGCAGTTTGTACAGCTCCTCTTCGTTTTGAGAGCCTGCCTGTATGCGTATATGGATTTCTTTTACTTTTTCTTTTTCGAGTTCCTCCGGATTTTTTATCTCATCAACGAGAAATTTGGGATCACCCCGTTTAAAGTCCAAGCTGCCCCGCAGCCCGATGACGGTATCATTCTCAATGGTGCCCCGCCATTTTTCCCAGATCTTCGGGAAAAAGACTACCTCGATACTCCCTCGAAAATCTTCTACTGTGCCGAAAGCCATGGGGTCACCGTTTTTTGTCTGTATTTCACGATTGATCGAAATCATCCCCAGTAAATTGTACTGACGATCGGCCGGGTATTTGTTTATCTCATCGAGATGTAGACCGACGGTCTGTTCCCATAACGTACGGTATTTATCAAGAGGGTGGCCTGAAAAATAAAACCCGAGGTGTTCTTTTTCCTGCCTCAGCAGTTCTATTTGGGGCCACTCTTCGACGTGCTCGAGCTCGATGGTACTGTGGTCTCCTGCGCCCTCACCGTCGAACAGCGAGGTTTGCCCCCATTTCTTTCTTTCGTTGTATTTGGCTGCAGTTGTGAGAACGTGGTCAAGATTATGGAACAGTGTGGCCCGTCCCGGAGTAATTGAATCAAAGAGCCCGGATTGTATCAGTGATTCGAACACTTTCCGGTTCACTGTTTTCGTGTCTACCCGAAGAGTAAAATCGACGAACGACTCGTACGGACCGTTTTCGTTTCGTTCTCTGATAATCTCTTCCACAGCGGCAATGCCGACATTTTTTATGCCCATAAGACCGTAGATAATTTTTCCATCGACTACCGTAAAGGTTTTCTCGGATAGATTTATATTGGGCGGTAAAATCTCGATACCCATTGCTCCGGTTTCATTGATGTAGTGGGTAAGCTTGTCGGTGAAGTTGATTTCATTGGTGAGATTGGCCGCCATGAACTCAGCCGGATAATTAGCTTTTAGAAAAGCGGTTTTATACGCCAATATGCTGTACGCCGCAGCGTGGGACTTGTTAAATCCGTACCCGGCAAAAGGAATGAGAAGTTCGAACAGCTTCTCAGCCGTTTCCTTTTTATGCCCTTTATGTACCGCTCCCTGGATAAACTCATTTTTGATTTTTGGCATAACTTCTGTTTTTTTCTTTCCCATGGCCCGGCGCAGAACATCCGCTTGCCCGAGGGAGTAGCCGGCAACTTTCCGTGCGATCTCCATTACCTGTTCTTGATAGACAATTACACCGTAGGTTTCTTTTAAAATCGGTTCGAGTTCAGGAATGGGGTAGGAAATCGGTTTTCGCCCCAGCTTCGAATCAATAAATTGATCGATGTTGGCCATGGGACCGGGACGGTAGAGTGCGTTCAACGCGATCAGGTCCTCTATTTTTTCGGGCTTGGCCCGTTTGAGTATGCCTTGCATGCCGGAACTTTCAAACTGAAAAATACAGGTACTTTTGCCCTCACCGAGCATGCTGAAAGTGGTGGGGTCGTCTTCGGGAATTGCATCGATATCGAACTCAATACCCCGCTTTCTTATAAGCTCTTCCGTGTTCGTAATCAGGGTCAAGGTCTTGAGCCCTAAGAAGTCCATTTTTACCAGGCCGCATTTTTCCAGTACATCCATCGTGTACTGGGTGGATATTGCCCCTGTTTTCGGATCGCGGTAGAGAGGGACGTATTTGGTAAGAGGTTCCTTGCCGATGACGATTCCAGCAGCGTGGGTGGATGCATGGCGGCTTAACCCCTCGAGTTTTCGGCTCGTTTCAATGAGTTCCTCATAGATCTCATCTTTTTCTTTAAGCTCTTCGAGTTTCGGCTCGATTTCGAGGGCCCTGTCGATGGTCATTTTTGGATCAGGGGGGACCAGTTTTGCAATCGAATCCGCCTCTGCATAGGGGATATCGAGGACCCGGGCCACATCCCGGATAACTGCTTTCGCTTTGAGGGTCCCAAAGGTGATGATCTGCCCGACTCTGTCTTTTCCGTATTTACGGGTAACGTAGTCAATCACCTCCTGTCTTCTCTCATAACAGAAATCGATATCAAAGTCGGGCATCGAGACCCGTTCCGGGTTGAGAAACCGTTCGAAAAGCAGGTTATACGTGAGAGGGTCGATGTCGGTTATCTTTAGAGCGTATGCAACGATAGAGCCCGCCCCTGACCCTCTTCCCGGGCCAACGGGGATTTCGTTTCTTTTCGCAAAATCGATAAAATCCCATACAATAAGAAAATAACCGGTAAACCCCATCGTGATGATAATGTCCAGTTCGTAATCCGCACGTGCCTGGATTTCTTCTGTAACGGTATACCGGTCCTCCAGCCCCCGGTAGGTAAGATCGCGCAGATACTCCTCCGGAGAAGAGAAGGTCTCCGGAATGGTGTAATCGGGGAGCATTGGTCCGGGAAGGTCGATGGAGAGTCGGCACTTCTCCGCTATCTCCCGTGTGTTTCGCAATGCTTCGGGGACACTTCGGAACAGCTCGTACATCTCTGTCGGACTCTTTACATAGAACTGGTCTGCTTGGAACTTGAGCCGCTTTTCCTCATTCTGCTTTTTGTTTGTCCCTATACAGATAAGAAGGTCCTGAGCATTTGCATCTTCCCGTTCGATATAATGGGCATCGTTACTGCAGACGAGCGGGATTCCCGTCTTTTTAGAGAGGACGAGCAACTCGTTGTTTACTTGTTTCTGTTCCGGTATGCCGTGGTCCTGTAGTTCGAGATAGTAATTTCCCTTTCCGAAAAGCTCCTGATAATAGCCGGCCTTCTTTTCTGCAGCTTCACTGTTTCCCCTCAGTATGAGGGAGGGAATCTCACCGGCAAGACAGGCGCTCATGCAGATAAGCCCCGAACTGTATTCTGCGAGAATTTCGTCATCGATCCTCGGTTTGTAGTAGAACCCCTCAGTATAACCGGCAGAACTCAAGGTGATCAGATTTTGATAGCCGGTCTGGTCTTTTGCGAGAAGAATGAGATGATAATAGTCGTTTTTCTGTTCGCTGCCGGTCTTTTCATGCCGTGATTTCGGGGCCACATAGAACTCACAACCGATGATCGGGACAATGCCGTTATTCCTGCATTCAGTGTAGAATCTGAGTGCTCCGAACATATTCCCGTGGTCTGTGAGAGCGAGGTGACTCATGCCGAACTCTTTCGCTTTTCCGACGAGTTTGGTGATGGAGGCCGCTCCGTCGAGAAGGGAGTAATCCGAATGATTGTGCAGATGGATGAAATCTGAGGCCACAGGATCCATAAAAAAAATATACCGGTATTAGAGGAGAGTGTAAAGTTGTGATGTCAATCAATGGGCATGCTGTGCAGAAACCGTTTCATCAGATGGAACGCTTCGCTGATTCTATACTTCGAGAGAGCATATTTTTCTTTCTTCAAGGTCTTCTGCAATAAATCGAAGATGTACTTCTCCTCCTTTGAAGAAAGCGGGACTTTTTTGCCGGCAAGCTCTGCTTCCAGGTCTCTATTGCGTAGGATATGGGCACCGATAAGGCCGTATCCGAATTTGAACTCAGTAATAATGTCCTTCTGCAGTTTGACCAGAGCACAGAAAGAGAGGCTATTCTCATCATCGAACGGATTACGGCTGAGCTTTATGTACTCTCCGACATTCCATGATTCGAACGGAAGCCTCACCCGGGTAAGGACTTCACTGTTGTCGAACTGCAGTTCACCGTTTTCATCGATGAGTCGGGTCAAGGCCGCCCATCGGGCTTTTCCCGCCGTTCGAATCTCCACCGTTGCATTGAGCAGCTGGAGTACGAGGAAACTGTCGAGCCTTCTTTCAGCAACGCAGAGGTTGCCCCCGATAGTGGCGAGGTTTCTTACTAAGGGAAGCCCGATCTGCTTCAATGCGTTGATGAATACACCGGGGAGAATATTTTTTCCCGTGGTGATAATCTGGTTTATCGGGACACAAGAGCCGATTTCTACAAACCGGTCCGTTCTTCCGATTCTTCTCAATTCTTCGATGTTTTTAAGGGAGATGAGGGTCTTTGGAAGAATGAGATATTTCTTTCGCTGCCGGCTTGTTATATATGTGCCGCCTGCGAACAACTGGGCCCCCGGTTCTTTTTTCATCATTGCCAAAAGCTGGTTAATGTTTTGGGGGGTATACGCGTGGGTGGAGCTGCTTTTACCGATCATGATTGCTCTTTCTTCTGTTGAATGCGGCAAACCGCACGGCCTGGATAAACAAATTAATGTCGGTGCATCGGCACAAATTGCCGTCGACAATCCGGAGAATGTCCCGTTCCTGGGGATTGGGATTGTCCCGCAGAAGCGCGTAGGTGGCCATGACTTTTCCTGCTTCACAGTATTCGCACGGCTTATACTGGACTTGTCTGAAGCCTTTGATAATGTCCTGATAATCTATTGCTTTTTGAAATCCCTCTATGGTAATAACTGTGCTGTTTTTTACCGAGAAGGCCGGAATAAGACAGGAGAGCTGCACCTCATCGTTGAATAGGACCGTACAGAATCCGCATTCTCCTGCGTAACACCTCGCTTTGGTTTTTAAAAGCCCTAAATCTTCCCGAAGGACGTCGACCAGCCGTTTTTCGGGAGGAAGATCAAGAGACACCTCTGTGCCGTTGACCGTAAAAGGTATAATCATGACTCCTCCATATAAGCATAAATACGGTCCGGGGTTATGGGAAGCGTGTCAATATAGTATCCGGTTGCCTGGGAAACTGCAGATATATATGCTGCGGGAAGCAAATTGGAAGGTAGGTCTCCGATGCCCCCTGCTGCTGTTTTTTTGCCCGTTGAGATGAAATCGATCGATATGAGGGGAAGCTCAAAAGTACCGGTTGTAGAAAATGTATAGTTGAGCCAGGAGAGTTTATCCGGGTTATAGGGGGCGGAAGATATCCAGTCCAAGACCTGGAGAATTTCCGCGGAAATGCTTGCAGATGCTTTTTTTTCATCGTAGAGTTTGCCGCAGTCCGCTACCATCCAGATTCCCTTAATCAAGGGTTTGAGAAACACCGGATCGAGTTCGACTTCCACTACTGCTGCTCCCCAGGAGAGGTAGGGGAACGGTTTGCCCGTGAATGTCCGTTCATCCCAATGTTGGCTTTTCGGCAGGCGGAAAGAACGTTTCTCTTCGATCGGGAGCGGATTCCGGAACCGTTTTTTCTGAATGGTCTGGCAGCAGCGATCTATTAATTTTGTAACAATCGCTATCGTCCGTGACCCGATCGAGGGTCCTGAATCCACAACCTGAGAGGTGTCCCGTTTTGCAATGGTGATAAGGGAGTTGTCTATTCCTAATATTCTGCCGGCATTATTTTTCCAGATCTCTTCGATGTACTCTTTTCCTGAAATTATAGAAGTTCTTATGGTAACTTTGCTTTCCGTATCCAGACTTACCGATACCGCGTAGCCCCCTTTCTCCTCGCTTCTGCCGTGGAAGCCGTTGCCCTGATACGCTACGGACAATCCGATCCCCCTGTTGGAAAAATAGTTATCATGCACACTACCCCGTCTTTTTTTCTGCATCTCATAAGCAGCATGTTTCCGCCTGAAATCCGATTTCTTTGCTACCTCTTCTAAAAGTGTCTCCTCGGGAGAGTCATCCCCGATTGTTCCTCCGGTTACGAATGCACTTCCTTTTTTAAGAATATTCTTACTCTTCCAGTCGGTAGGGCAGATTTGAAGCACCTCGGCAATTCTGGAAAAATGGGCTTCAGTGGCGAAAAACGCCTGAGAAAGCCCCAACCCGTAGAGACTATCGGCGGGAGGGGTGTTTGTGCGGATCATTTCAGTGGAAATCTTGATATTTTTGCAACTGTATGCCCCGGCTGCTCCAATGCTGATTCTGTCCCGGATTTCTCCGGTAAACAGCGGGAACGCTCCGCAGTTGATGCGGATGGCGATATCCATCGCCACAGGGTCTCCCTCTTTATTGAGTGCGGTTTTATGGTGAATGGTGACAGGAGACTGAATACTCGCAAAGTGGAAGTTTTCGCGATTGTTGAGTATAAACCGGCACGGCTTTCCGCTTTTTACTGTGATCAAAGCCGCACAGCAGGCCATGTAGGAGGAGTACCAGAGATTACCTTTTGAGGAGGGGCAAATTTTTGTGGCCCTAATGACAACATCCTTCTCGGGCCTGCCCGTGGCTCGGCATACTGCCTCTTTTGCATGGAAAATCCATTTACTCGGCGTGTAGACGATAAGTGTTTCTCCGTCCAATACGGAGAAAGCCCCCTGGGCATCACTGGAGTTGCTGTGATGTTCCGTTGCGTTGTATTCCCCTTCAACAACTTGAAAAGCTGTTTTCATTTCTTTTTGAGGGTTTCCCTTCAGGATGATCCGGGAGTCAATTATCTGCTTTTCCTGATAGGGGATATAATCTTCGACCGGCTTCTCTGTTACATCGAGGGTAATATCGGGGAGTATCTGTGCCAGTTGTCTTTCATCCGGGCCGTATATAAGTGCTAATGGTTGTCCCTTATAGAGGAGCTCTTTCTCTGCCAGCAGAGGCATGCTGTTTTCAAAAACAGTGAGCGAGTTCGTACCGGGAATATCAGTTGCAGTGATAATACCGTACCCTTCCGGCAGATGCTCGGGTGGGGAAAGTTTATCGATTGTCCCGTGTGCAACAGAACTGCGGAAAAACAATCCGTAGAACGCCCCCTCGGCAAACATGTCTTCGATAAACTGTTCCACTAACTCATCCTCTTCCTGTGCATTTCCCCAATCTGTTTAACAGTCCTGACAATTCGACGGCAATCTTCTTCACGAAGTCCGGGATAAATCGGGATGCTGAAACAGCTCGAATAAGCGGTAGATGCATGCGGAAAATCCTCAGGCTTAAACCCGTATTTTTTACGGTAATAACTCATGAGGTGAAGTGGGATGTAGTGTACTGATGTTCCTATTCCGCGCTGCATCAATTCGACAACAAACTCATCTCTTCCGATTGTCAGTGTATCATCTTTGAGCGTTACAATGAACAGATGCCAGGCGTGATCAGGAGCCGAGCGAGGCAGTTTGAGAAAATCGCAGTCGGCAAGTTCATCATGGTAGAAGCGGGCGATTTTTTTTCTCTGTTCGAGAAACTCCTCGGCTTTTTCGAGCTGGACTCTTCCGATTGCGGCAGCTATATCGGTCATATTGTACTTATATCCCGGGGCGATAATATCGTACTGCCAGGAGGTGTGCCCTTTACTCTGATATCTGTTCCACACTTCCCGGTCGATCCCGTGGAGCCGCATAATTGATGTCCGTCTGGCAACGGTTTCATTATCGGTTACCAGCATTCCCCCTTCGCCGGTAGTAATCGGTTTGGTAGCATAGAAAGAGAAAATCCCGATATCACCGAGTGTGCCCGCATACCTGGTATGAGAACGGAGTGGAAATGCATGGGCGGCATCTTCAACTACAGGCAGATCAGACTGTTTCGCTATCTCGTTTACTGCCTCCATGTCGCAGAGCAGCCCCCCGACATGGACCGGGATGATTGCTTTTACTCTCTTTTTTTCGGTTTTTACTGCCGTCTGAATTCGGCGGGGATCGATCGTAAAGGTCTCAGGATCGATGTCAACGAAAAGCGGATCAGCTCCTAAATAGCGGACCACTTCTGCCGTTGCTGTAAAGGTAAAAGGTGTGGTAATGACCGCATCCCCGGCACAGATATCCAGCGCTTCTAAGGCAAGGTGGAGGCCGGCCGTCGCAGAGTTTAAACTTATCGCAAACCGGGAACCGATAAAATCGGCAAACTCATTCTCAAACTCAAACGCCTGTTTTCCGGTAGTAAGCCAGCCGCTGCGGAGTACTTCTAAAACCGCCGCTTCCTCACGGGAATCCAGCGACGGTTTTGCAAAAGGGATAAAAGAATCAATATTCGGGTTCATTCTCATTGACTTCAAGTGTCGGTACGTAGTCTGCTAATGCTTCCCGCAGCATTCGTTTGTTTCGGTAATACTGCGGGTTATTCTTATCAAAGTAACAGAACGGTTTCAATTCTTCTATGACCTTTCCGAGTTCAAAGAGAGATTTCCCGTTTCTGTCCAGCCGGTTTATCGATACATGTTCCGTCGGTTCGAGCCGGTCATTTTCGGTCGAGAGTTGTTCGATCAGTTTCTCTCCGGGCCGTAAACCGATATATTTGAATTTGATCTCTTCATGCGGTTTAAATCCGTAAAAGCGCACCATTTGCTCAGCCAGCTCCTTGATTCGAATCGGTTCACCCATATCCAGAATATAGAGATTCCCGCCTTTTCCGACTCCCCCTGCTTTCAAAACAAGGGATGCTGCTTCCGGTATTGTCATAAAAAAACGGCTGATGTTCGGGTCGGTTATCGTTACCGGACCGCCTTTAAAGATCTGTTTGCGCAGAAGCGGCACAATGCTTCCTCTCGAGCCGAGTACGTTCCCGAACCGTACCACGATAAAAGCACTCGAATCGGTGTTGTTCTCGAGAACGATCTCTTCTGCAATCAGTTTGGAAGCGCCATAGATACAGATAGGCTGCACGGCTTTGTCCGTTGAGATGAATACGAACCGGGATATTTCAGCTTCGAGAGCAGCTTCAACGAGGGTTTTTGTCCCGAATACGTTGTTTTTTACCGCTTCGATTGGGTTCGATTCCATCAACGGGACATGTTTATAGGCAGCGCAGTGGAAAACTACATCCGCATCGAGCCGCTTCATGATAAATTTGACAAAGTCTCGGTCCCGTAATTCGCCAATTACCGGTACAACTGAAGCTTTCTCACCTACTCCTTCTTCCTGAAGAATTTTCAGTTCCCTCTCTATTTCGTAAATACTGTTTTCACCGTGGCCGAACAGATACAGCCGTTCCGCACCGCCGGAGAGCAGCTGTCTGGCCAATTCACTACCGATGCTCCCTCCCGCACCGGTAATCAATACCCGTCTTCCTCTCAAGTAGCGTAAACTCTCCTTGAGCGGAATCATGACCGGATTTCTGCCCAATAAATCTTGAGCATCGATCTCTCTTGTTTGTATAAAATGGGCATCCCCGTCGATAATTTGAGAAACAGAGGGGAGGATCCTTATTTTCAGGTATCCCGCTTTTTTTAAAACTGAATAGATGAACTCCAGTTTTTTTCTGTCGGCACTCGGTATGGCAATGAGCGCTTCATCAGCATCGTAGTGTTCCCGTACCCGGGAGGCGTCTCCGATCGGTCCTAAAACCGGAATGTTTTGGATGGCCGTACCGATCTTTTTATCATCATCATCGAGAAAACCGACAACTGTACCCAGCACCCCTTTTTTCTCGATTTCAGCCGCAATAGTTGTCCCCGCAAATCCGGCGCCGATGATGATTATATTTTTACTTTTCATGTTTCTTGTTTTACCCGCTCGAGCAGCTCGAATCCAAAATCAATGAGAAACGAATCATTATACATGGAAAGCTTTATTTTAGCCCGTTTTTTCCTTTTGTCCACCTTGACAATGTTCCCCTCAAGTCCTTTCAAGGGTCCGTTGATAACCCGTATTTTCTGGTCTTCGTCGAAGTAGACCTGCGATTTTGATACAATTTCTCCGTAAGCAAGAAAGTGGAGCAGCGTTTCTCTGTCTTTTCCGGCAAGAGGTTCGATCCGGCGGTTGTTTTTCAGGAACTGAAAAAACCCGTCGATCCGTTTTAAGACCCAGTAAACATCCGGGTCAAACCGGTCCGTTTCCATAAAAACATACCCGGGAAAAATCGGGGCCGGCTTTTCCTGCTGTTTTCCCCGTCTGCGAATCGTCAGTCTCCGTCTCGGCCAAATGAGCTTCCCTTCCTTTGGGGGGAGTAGATCGTGAGTTTCTAAGAGATAACGAGCAATTTTGAGAAATTTCCCTTCGCCGCGGGTTTTTACTTGAATTGCGTAATAATCCATAATGCTAGTCCCTAAAAAATAACATGTTCGACAAATCGGTTCAACTAATTTATAATGAGAGCTGAAGAAACTCTTATCTCCGACTTGTTTTTCTCCGATTATCTCGATAGGGGGGAAAGCAGAGTATGAATAAACTTACGTCGGCACTACTGTTTTTTATATTTTTCGCTGCGGTGTCCGTTCTCGAGGTGAGCAGTGAGACCGTTATGGTGTACGTTACCGAAGAAGAAATGCATGAAGAGAACGGGGACACTGCCAAACGGCTCTCCTATTCGCTCGAAGGCGGCGTTATGGATGAGTTCTTTGAACGGGGCCATATTGTTTTTAATATGGGATCGGAAGACAACGAAGCAGGGGATTTCAGGATCGATGATGAAACGTTCCCCCTCTACATGGCAAAATCCGGAGGGGCTTCCTTCCTGCTCAAAGTATACCTCACATATCGAAAGAACAGCCCGGACCCGGAAGTAGACAAAGGCCGGTTGATCGTTTCATCGGTACGGTATGATTACTTTGATGTGGAAAAAACAGAATCGATTAAAAGCGGAGTAATTGATGCAAAAATGTACTTCAGCGGAAACGGGGAAAAAACGGGCTCACCGGAGGAGCACAGCTTTACAGTCGGACAAATACTCGCGCAGGAAGCGCTCCGCACTATTCAGTAGTACTACTGAATAGTACTGCTTAGTAGTGCACCCCGTTAGATGGGCAAGAAAAGTAATGATGAAAATGTGCTTGTCTCGGGCAATTTTTGTTCCGAAATTAATGATGAGGGAGTATCTTTCAAAACTAAGACTAATTTTGAAAGAGCTACATTAATATTTACGTGAAGTTTTTGGTAATTTATTGTAATACAAAATGTTATTCATTCTTAATACCAAAAACTTCAAGGTTTCCAGCAAAAATAACCGATTTTTGCTGGAAGCACAGGGGATACTATATGAAACGAAGATTATATCTTATAGTAACAATCTTCATAATGGTGACCGGCTTCTGTGCTGCGGAATCAGTATGGGAGGGAAACGCCTCCATGAGCATGTACGGAGAGTTTCCCCAAAAAGGCTTTTACGCTGCTTCAAATTCCTTTGCGCGTAATACACTCGTTGAAGTCGAAAATCTTAATACCGGCAAAAAAGGTACTGTAATCATTGTAGACCGGTTGAGCGAACCAGGCCTGTTTCTCCTTCTCTCTCGTGAAGCTTCTCAAGAATTAGGTATCAAGCAGGACGAGTTGGTAAGAGTACGTGTTACCCTTGCCTATCCGGAAAACGGTGCGGTTTCTCTATCAGCACAGGACAGCCCGTATCATCCCGACCCGGATGTAAACCCTTCGGCAGCAGTCACGGGAGACTATACTGTCCCGGAAAAAGCTCGAACGGCAGAAGAAATAGTTGAAGAAACTGCAGAAACAGCAGAGGAGATTTCCCTCGAAGATATCGGGCCGGAACCGGACGAGGGACCATTATCAGCCTCGCTTGCTGCCGTTATCGATATTCCGGAAGCACCCTCCGAAAATGGGGAAAAAGAGCAGCCGGAGGGAGAAGCCGAAAAACCGCCGAAAGAACGGGTGAAGTTCCTAGGTGTAACGGATTTGGCTTCGTCTCCGAGAGAAGAGGAATATTCGTTCGAGCAGCCTGATATGCCCCAGGAACCGGCTGTCGCTGCAGCTCCGCTCGAAGAGGAAGCAGGCGAGTCTGCGCAGCGGATTGTACCGGAAACACCTGAAGTAGAAGAGCTCACCGATTCTCCCCGTATGGGCGGCATTGCCTTGTTGGATCTCGATATTCCCCAAGAACCGGAAGAGACCGAAGAGACCGAAAAAGCCCCGGCAGTAGTTGTTGAGGAACCGGAAGAGACCGAAGCCCGGGCAGCGGGAGGTCCGCAGGTTTCCGGATTGGAAGAGTCTCCCCGGATCGAAGAGATCGGTCTCTACGCTATGGATATCCCGGAGGTCCCCGAGAGAGAAGAGAAAGAAGGAGCTGGGCCGGAAGTAACCGAGCTGGCAGCCAGTCCGGAGAGTCCGGGAGTCGGTCCGGTGGCAAGTCTGGCTGTCCCTGTTGAGCCTACGCCTGAAATCGTGGATTTAGAAGCTGAAGAGCCGGAAGAAAAGACATTAGCAGGTAAATCTTCAGACCTTCCCGGGGTAGTAGAACCGGAACCTGTAGAAGCGGCAGAAAAGATAGAAGCCGAAGCTGATGTTCCG
>CAZQKT010000018.1:0-24504 GCA_964594055.1 uncultured Spirochaetales bacterium | reverse complement strand
AGAACCGGAACCTGTAGAAGCGGCAGAAAAGATAGAAGCCGAAGCTGATGTTCCGGCATTCGATGAAGACGCTGAAATTGTTCTCCGTCCCGCAGAGCCGAGGCCGCCGAAACCGGCCGCCCGGCCCACATATGAACAGCCCACGGCTGAGCCGTCTGAGAAACCGTATCGGTTCGAAACAACCGGGATGCTTGCACGGGATTCATACTACGTGCAGTTAGGGGTATACTCCGAGCCCCGGAGTGTCGAGCAGGTGGTAAGCAGTCTTTCGCCGACCTTTCCCATTACGGTGTATGAACCTTCCCGGATGCAGTACAAAGTGCTGCTCGGACCGCTGAATCAGGATGAGAGCGGGAGTGTGCTTTTTACTATCAAAGCACGGGGCTACACTGATGCTTTTATCCGCAGAGGCAACTAAGAGACGGTCTAGGAGACGCACATGGCCGTAAGGGAGGGGGAGAAGACCGGAGGTCCGGGAGCTGAAATTGCCGATCTGTCTGAAAAGCTGAGAAGGTATCAGTACGAATATTTTGTTCTGGCCGAACCCTCGGTACGTGATGCCGACTATGACCGTTTGTTCAACAGGCTGGTAGAACTCGAACAACAATACCCCCAATACAGACGAGCAGACTCTCCGACCAGCAGGGTTGGTTCAGACCTTACCGCCGAACTTCCCGAAGTAGAACATACGATCCCGGTACTGAGTCTCGATAAAGCGTACTCTGCATCTGAAATTGTGGCGTGGGCGCAAAAAACATCGAAAGCGGTCGAGCAGGAACTCACCTTCATTATCGAAGAAAAAATAGACGGTGTCTCTATTGTTCTCTACTACGAAAACGGAGTGCTGGCACGGGCGGTTACCCGCGGAAACGGCTACGCGGGTAACGATGTTACTGAAAATGTAAAAACCATCGGTTCGGTGCCCCTCAAGCTCGCCGAACCGGTCACGCTTGCTGCGCGTGGAGAGATATATCTGCCCGTCGGCACGTTCGAAGAGCTCAACCGGACCATGGAGACCCCGTACGCTAATCCGAGAAACCTCGCCGCCGGAACTTTGCGGCGGCAGAAAAGCAGGGAGGTTGCAAAAATCCCTCTCGAGATATTTGTCTATGAAGCGCACTTCGAACAACGGCTGCCCTCACACCGGGAGGTATTAAAACGGCTCGAAGAGCTGCAGTTTCGGGTCAATAAGCGCACCGGTTCCTTTTCGAACCCGGAAGAACTTTCCTCGTTTATCACTCGTGAGACAGAGGAGCGTAAAGCGCTTCCCTATGAGATAGACGGTCTTGTCGTAAAGGTAAACGAGATCGATGCGAGAGACCGGCTCGGGTATACCGGACATCATCCCCGCTGGGCGATAGCGTATAAGTTCGAAGCCCCCGAAGCGATCTCTACCGTCAAGAAAATCGAAGTGCAGGTGGGCCGTACCGGCCGAATCACACCGGTGGCGCGTGTCCGACCGGTCCGGGTGGGAGGTTCAACCGTATCCAACGCGACTCTGCACAATCAGGATTATATCGAGATGCTCGAATTGGCGGTCGGTGATACGGTGGCCATTTCCAAGCGGGGTGATGTTATTCCCGCAGTAGAGCGTGTGGTTGAAAAGAACAAAGACGGGAACCGTACTTGGCACATGCCGTCCGGCTGTCCTTCCTGCGGGCAGGAACTGCAGATAATCGGCGCCCATCACTTCTGTGTAAACCGCAGCTGCCCCGATCAAAGACGAGGCAGGCTGTATTTCTTTGCTGCAAAAGGACAGATGGACATTGAAAATCTCGGTCCGGAAACCATGAATGTGCTTATAGAAAACGGGTACGTAGAGCAGCTTGAGGACATCTATACCTGTGATTACGATAAACTGCTCGACCTGCCCGGTTTCAAAGAGAAGAAAGTAAATCTCATAAAAAAAGGGGTAGAGGCGAGTAAAAAACAGCCTTTTCGGGTTGTCCTGCAGTCGTTAGGAATCCCGGAAGTAGGGCCGAATGTGGCCGAACTGCTCATTAATGCCGGGTATAAACGGATCGAAGATCTTCTTCGCCTCTGTGATGACCATAACATCGATAAACTCGTTGCTGTCCCCGGAATCGGAGAGAAAACCGCACACACGATTATCACTGAAATGTGTAATCCGGACATGAGAGCACAGATTACGGCGCTGCAGAGGCACGGGCTTAGGTTTTCGGTATCGGAGGAAGATATCGAAACCGAAGCACCGCACGACCTGATTTTTGCAGGCCAAACCTGGTGTGTTACAGGGAGCTTCGAGAATTTCAATCCGCGGTCGAAAGCAATGGATGAGATCAAAAAGAGGGGCGGGAAAACGGTTTCGCAGGTTACCGGTAAAACTACTCATCTGCTGGTGGGGAAAAACCCCGGCGGCAAGGAACAAAAGGCCCGGGAAGCGGAAGCGGCCCTGGTTACCGAAGAGCAGTTTTTAAAACTGCTCGAGCATGGCGGACCGGACCGTGGGTCTGTTAGGGGGGACTGATGGACAAAAACAGGTATTACGATATGGACAGTGAGTTTTTCCCCCTCTGGGAGCAGGTCGAACCGTTTACCATGACCTCCATAGAGCGGGGCTATTCCCTGTATACGGCCGTCGAATACCTTGTCCGCAGCGGCATCGGCGGTGATTTTATCGAGTGCGGCGTGTGGAAAGGCGGCTCCTGCATGCTTATGGCCCTTACCCTTCTTAAAAACCGGACCAGTGATAGAACCCTGTTTCTCTTCGATACCTTCTCCGGCATGACCACCCCGAGCGAGTTTGACTTGATCGCCCATAACAGGCGGCCCGTTGCTGAAAAATGGGACAGTTTTTCTTCCTGGGCTGCCGGGGTTGCAGAAGTAAAACAAAATCTCACTGTCACCGGCTATCCCCCTGCTCAGCTGCAGTTCGTTCAAGGTGATGTAGCTGAAACTCTCTGTGAGCATGCCCCCCCGAAAGCGGCATTGATCAGGCTGGATACGGATTGGTACGAATCTACAAAAATCGAACTCGAATTACTCTACCCCCGGCTCGTCCCCGGCGGTGTGATCATAATCGATGATTACGGCCATTTCACAGGAGCACGAAAAGCAGTAGACGAATACTTCGAAACAGCAGTACATCCCGTTCTTTTTCATCGGGTCGATTACACCGGCCGGACCGCGGTAAAACCGGGAATTATCGTATAATGCCGGCACTACCGCCGAGGGCGGAGGTAACTCTTAAAACTGCTGGTGCCTCTCGCTGTCATCAGTTTTTCTATTACATGCTCGATTGCAATTCTGTACTGTTTGTAGGTTATGTGGAGCCGTTCGTGGAGCAGCAACTCTTCGAGAATCCGGCTTTCTTTCTGCAGAGAAACCAGAGAAAGTATTGAGGCCCGTTCGTTCTCATCTAAATACATCATGCTGAGAGCTAATTCCCGGTCCGAAGTTCGCAACAGTCTGTTTTGGGCGACTTCCGGAGGAAGAGAGCGGATAATCTGTATCAAACGGTGGTGTGGTGATTGCATATTAATTAATAAATCCTAAACCGATTCCTGTCATAAGATAAAATCCCGGAAAGGGATCAACGGTGTCTACCTGGTCTGCAGGTGCAAACTCTCCGGCAACTCCCGCCGTCAGTACCATTTGCGTTTTCGGTATGAACCAATGCAGTTCCCAGCCGGCGCTGAATGGGAGGTGAAGATCGAAGCCTCTTGTAAACGACTTGGTCCGAAAGGCTGCTGAGAGCCCTGTGCTTATCATGGAGAAATCGAGAAGAAATCCGATTCTTCCGTATCCCCAGGAGTAGAAACCTGTATCGGAGGGAAGATTATACGATATTTCTTCGGACGAGACAACAATTTCCGGCATGATACTAGCGTGAAATACACCGAGTGTCACCTGGAAGGGGAGACCGAGTGAAAAACCGGTATAGTTGGTTTGGGTGTCGAGCGTTTCTCCGGAGAGATAGGTCGCCTTTGCGGTAGCGCCGATACTGACCCTGTTCTCTCCCCCGGTTTGCAGCAGCTGATATTTTCCGGCCATACCCAGAGAAAATGGGGAGGTGCCCGTACTTTGAAGGATGACGGTCCCTTGGCCCGTCAATTCGAAATTTTTTGCTACTGTGTAGCGAAACCCGATTTGCGTTGGAAACCGGGCGGAAAGATCATTCTCGATCTCTTCGATGTGGCCGAGAAAAATAGTAGAGAGCTGAAATGTGTTGACAGGCAGAACTTCCGCACTCGGTGTATAGAGAAGGCCGCTGCTCCCCGACCACATGGTGCGATACGAGATTACTGCGGTCCTGTCAACGATCACGGTAAACTCTTTTCGGACAATCGTTTTCGTTTTTTCCGAATCTCCTTCCGCCGTGATAACGCCCCTGTATTCTCCATCAGCTACGGTGCCTCCTCCTTGGCCGGTACCGTCCCAGCGGAATGATTGTTCCCATGAGACAAATGGAGCAAATGCATGCTCCAGTACAATATCGTCATGCTCGTTGTAGAGAGAGATTTTTCCCCGTCCCGGCGCGCTGACTGAAAACGAAAATCGGGTTGTTCCGAGCGTTCCGGGATTGTTCGGATTAAAGATTTCTCTGCTTACTACTTCGTCGTAAAGGGTAAATGGTGCCGGCTCCAGTTCGAGGTGCAGTGCTGTCGTCTCGTCTGTAGTGATTTCGATCTGCTGTTTTTTTTCTGTATATCCGAAACGCCGTACCCGCAGGGTGTGAATGCCTGAAGCGAGTTCTATCGGCGCGGTTTCATATCGTTCCCCGTCGATGAAAATAAGAGCGTCGTCCGGGGTTACCGAGACATCGAGATAACCGGTACGTTTTTCCAGCGTATAGGTTAGTTCCACTCTTGTATCTCCGTCGAACTCGAACCACTCTTTTATGGTTTTATATCCCTCTTTTTTGATCGTAACGGAGTATTCTCCTTCTTCGAGATCATCGATAAATAGAGGAGTCTCTCCCCTGTCGCGCTCATTTATCAGTACGTCTGCCTGCGAAGGCTCGGTCTCGATAAAGACACCGATTTCTTCTTCGGATAGTTCATCACCATCCTCGTCAGGTTTTTCCGCTGCCTCTCCCCCCTTCTTCGTATCTTCATCCGGGGCAATGCTTTTTTCATACAACGGCCCTGAAGAAGTCGCGCAGTTTACGAGGGCTGCGGCAAGAAGTATTATTAGGAATACAGTGATCACTATCGATACTACCCGCATGGAATTAGTATACCACAACTAATCTATTAACCAAGTCCCTAAAATAAGCCGATAGTAGAAAGTGTGAAGAAACTCGGGCTATTTCTCGTTACCTCATTACTGATCGCTTCTTTTATCCCCACGGTTGCTGCTCAGGAGGCAACCGGGGAAGAAAATGGAGATCGACCGGTCCCGGCCGGATTCAGAGATATCATTCTCGGCAAGAGTCTCGATGAGGTAAAGGCGGAATTGAAAGCTGACGGCTATTTCCACTATAGGGGAGAGCCTGATGTGACCCTTCTTCCCCGTCCGAACTACACGGTAATCGAAAGCGAGGGGGCTGTGTTCATCGACCGCGGGTTTTTTCAGTTTCACGAAAAAAAACTCTACATTATTATTCTTATGCTCAACGAAGAAAAGATTGATTATTTTACCATGTACACAATCCTCAAGGAAAAATATGGGGACCCTTCCTATCTTGATCCCGAACAGGTGGTGTGGGAAAATGAAACGGTGCGCATGTCTCTTGAACGTCCTCTGCAGATCAAGTATGTTGAACTCGGCACTTTCGAACAGCTCAACCGGACTGCGGAAGCAGAAGAGTCGATGGAGCAGTATACAAGGGACAAGTTCTTAGAAGAGTTTTGAACGGCAGAAGGAAAGCAGTCAAAAAAGCAGGCATAGTAAGTTGCATGGTTGTTCTCGGTTTTATCTCCTGCAGTAATAGCAGTGAAGAGATGGAACTTATGATAAACGGGAACCGTATTACCGTAGAAATTGCACGTACTGCGGAACAGAGGCGGACGGGCCTCATGCACCGAAAACATCTCGACCCGGACCGAGGGATGCTCTTTGTCTCGGAGAGGGACGAAAAGCTTTCCTTTTGGATGAAAGATACAGTTATTCCCCTCTCGCTGGCCTTCATTGCGAAAGACGGTACTATTACGAAAATCCACCACATGAGGCCGCTTTCGCACAAATCAATTGTATCTGAGCGTTCCGTCCGTTTTGCGTTGGAGGTAAACCAGGGGTATTTTGACGAGCACGGGATAGAGGCGGGTGATACGGTGGAGTTTCCCGAACAGTTTTTAAGAACTGTTCGGTAGCAACGTGCGGGAGCACCGTTTAGGAAGAAGTGTGTTCCTGATCATCCGAGAGTTCGGGGAACAGTTCTAAGTTCGGCTCTTCCTCCGGAGTTTCCGGCTCATTGACTAAGATCTCGATTTTCCGTTCAACTTTAGAGAGATCTTTTTCCAAACTGTGGGCCAATTTTATCCCCTCTTCGAATAAGCTAATGGCCTCTTCGAGCCGGATTTTCCCTTCGTTTATTTTATTTGATATTTCTTCCAAACGTTCGAGTCGCTGTTCAAAGTTTTTCATCGTCTTTTTCGTCTTCCTCCACAACAGCAGTAAGTCGATCTTCCGAGAACCGTACCCTGATTTCCTCTCCTAAAGTTGTTTGCCCGGCAGAAGTGACGAGCCTCCCGGATTCTTTTGCCGTAACGAGCGCGTATCCCCGCTTTAAAATGGTAAGAGGAGAACCCCCTTCGAGTCTTCCTTCGAGAATTTCGAGAGTATGCTTGTATTCGGTTATCCGTTCTTTTAACTGATCTATCAGCTCCTCTTTCAGGTCGTCTAGACGCATCAGCACCGGTTGCATAATCATCCTGAAACTGCGCTGCAGCTGTTCAGGCCTAAACTGTCTGAGAAGGAGAGATATCCTTTCGACCCGTCGTTCGATTGCAATGATAAGTCCGTTTTTCTGTTCGCGGATTCGTTGTATCAGTTCTTCTCTGCTTGTCGATACAATTTCAGCTGCCATGGACGGGGTGGCGGCCGTTTTATCGGATGCGTAATCAGAGAGAGAACTGTCGATCTCGTGACCGACAGCGGAGATTACCGGTATTTCGGATTCGGCGATTGCTCTCACTACAACTTCGTCCGAAAACGGCAGAAGGTCTTCGAGTGAGCCTCCCCCCCGTCCGACAATAAGCACCTCTCCTAAATGGTACCTGTTTACCCGCCTGATCTGAGCGGCGATGCGCTCACCTGCATTTTCTCCCTGTACCGGGGCGGGAACAATTACTAAATTGAGGCCGGAGTTTCTCCTCCTCAGCACCCGCAAGATGTCTCGGATTGCCGCCCCGGTAGGGGAGGTCACCACTGCAGCCCGGGAGGGGAACAGAGGGAGCGGCTTTTTTCTCTCCTCATCAAAGAGGCCTTCCACCGCTAATTTCCGCTTCCGCTCTTCGAGCATTGCCAGGATGTTTCCCTCTCCCGCAGGCTGCATCGACTCACAGATAATTTGATAGCTTCCCCGTTTCGGATAAACGGAGAGATTTCCCTCCACGACAACCAGTTTTCCGTCAGCCGGCTCGAAGGTGAGTTTACCTATTCTGCTTTTAAACATAACAACCGAAATAACTGCCTGATCATCTTTGAGAGTAAAATAATAATGACCGGTAGAAGAAGGCCTGAAGTTGGAGATCTCCCCTTCAACGGAGACATATCCGAAACTCTCCTCGAGTACTCCTTTTATAAGTGAGGTTATTTCACTTACTTTGTAGACCTGTTTTCCGGTCTGTTCCTCGCCGAGAAACTCGAACGGGTCATGCAGTGCCATAGTGTCCAATCACTATATCAAAAAACAGATGCCCCCGACAAGCTGTCCGAGGGTGCGATTTGGGGTTGAAACCTCTCCTGATAATGCCGATACTAGAACAAATGAAAAATGTTGCGGTTATAAACTGTGTCGACTGTAATGAATACAGCGAGCTGCCCGTAATTGACGGTACATCGAGCATCGACCGGGTTTTAGAAGTCGCTCATGGTCTTCCTTCCGTTGAAAAGGTGATCATTCTCTCGAGTCCTGATTATTTATGCGGAAACGGCGATAACGAGACTATTCTCAGAAAAGAGAACTGGGATATCGAAACACTGTTTTCGGTCCTCGAGCATGAAGGCCGGAGTTTTGATCATGTATTCTACCTTTTCGGAGACACACCGCTTCTCGATCAGCCACTTTGTGAGAAGATGTTTCAAAACCATGTCCGCTATTTTGCCGGATACACGTTTGCAGACGGATATCCGTACGGTCTGACTCCTGAAATTATCAGCACATCTGTTCTCTCCGCTCTCCTTCACCTTGCAGAGGGAAACAGAGGGAAGATTGTCCGGGATACGGTATTTGCCGTACTTCAAAAGGACCTCAATTCTTTCGATATAGAAACGGAAATCTCTCCGGTGGACCTTCGCTTGTTGCGGGTCGAGCTCTGCTGCGATACAAGGAGAAACCATCTTCTTACCACTCGGGTAATCGAGGAAGGCGCTCGTGATGCCGAGGCGGTCCTCAATACGGTGCGGAAAAAGCCGGAAATTTTACGGACCCTTCCTGCTTTTTTCAATATCCAGATTATCGACGGGTGCCCCCAGTCCTGTTTCTACTGTCCTTTCCCATCGTTCGGAGGGGATATTCTTCACAACCGAACCATGATGCGTGTTGAGAATTTCACCCGTATCTGTGAAAAAATCCACCGGTTTGTTGATGATGCGGTCATCTCCTTGAGCCTCTGGGGAGAACCTGCTCTTCATACGGAAATCGAACAGATCGCCGCATTAGTCGGGCAGTACAACCGGTTCTCTCTAGTCTTCGAGACCTCCGGAGTCGGATGGAAACGGGAGACCATTGATGCCGTCAAGAAAACAGGGCCGGATACAATAAGCTGGATTGTATCTCTCGATGCCGAGGACCCCCGTCTCTACCAGCAGCTTCGGGGGGACGGAATGGAAGAGGCGGTAAAAACAGCAGAACAGCTTACCGAATTGTTTCCCGGCCGGGTCTATCCGCAGGCAGTAAGGATGAATATCAATGAAGATAATTTGGAAACCTTCTATAGAAAGTGGAAAGAACGTACCGATACTATAATTATACAGAAGTACGATACGTTTGCCGGGGAACTTCCGCAGCGGAAAGTGACGGACCTCTCTCCATTGAAGAGATTCCCCTGTTGGCATCTCAAGCGGGACATGGTTGTTCTCCTCGACGGTGCCGTTCCTCTCTGCAGAGAGGACATCAAGAGAGAGTATGTGTTAGGAAATGTCTTTGATGACGAAATTGGACAACTATGGGACCGAGGAGAGCGCTATTACCTCCGGCACATTGAAGAGAACTATAACAAACTCTGCGAACAATGTGATGAATACTATACCTTCAACTTCTAAACGGTTACAAACTCCGTATACTGTTGTCGGCGGCGAGAAAATCGACAAAAAGAGGCGCCGGCCGCTCAATCTTTCTCTCCTGCTGCTCAATCGAGGAGGTAAGATCTATCGCCAAGATCTCTTTACCGAATTGGAGCGGATAGGAATAGAAGAAATCATCTCGATAGAAGGGCCGGGAAGTTCGTACGATATCGAACAGCTTTCGGGCCGGTATCCGCGGATAAAGTTTATTATTCTTCATTCAATGGCTTCTGTAGGCGAGCAGATCAATATAGGTATAGAAGAGACCCACAGCACATTGGTTTTAGTAATCTGGAATGATATTACATTGCCTTCTTCGGCTCTCTCTTCCCGTTTTATCGAACGGATGCTGGGAAACAATGTTCTTTGTACCGTACCGCTGATGCAAAATCAGAAGATGCAGACCATCCCCACACTGCAAGTGCCTGCTTTCCATAAAAAACGACTGAAGGTTGTTGCCCTTCCGCCGAAAAGTGACGGAATGATGACGCTGTTCCCGTTTGATTATGTAGGTATCTACGATAAACAAAAATTTACATATTCGGGTGGATTTGATCATAATTTGATACATCCCTATTGGCAAAAGATGGATTTCGGGTTTCGCGTGTATATGTGGGGAGAAACAATAAAGTACAATTCCGGTTTCAGGGTCTCTTACGAAGAGGACCCTCCGGTCGAAGATACTACCCCTGATGATAGTTATAAAACCTTTTTTCTGAAGAATCTTTCCGTGCGATTCAGAGGAGATACCGGGGATCTGCCCTTCTCCGCGTTCGTCCGGTATCTGTTCAAATCGGGAAGTCCGCTGATACAAGCCTACCGTGAATTTAAAGAGGCAAAACGGTGGGTGACGCTTAATCGATTTCGTTTTAAGGAAGATGCGAGAAGTGTGACGGACCTTTGGGAGGTGCCCGAACTATGATTGCTGTATTTCTCCAGGCACGGCTCGATTCTTCCCGGCTCCCGCGAAAGGCGCTTCTTCCTTTAGGGGAGAAAACAGTTATTGAGCACGCAATGGAAGCGTTAAAACAGGTCAAAGCGGACGTCTATGCACTCCTTACAGACTATAAAAGTTATGAGGAGCTTGCTCCGTTTGCAGCTGAGTGCGACTTTGACATTTTCCCCGGACCGGAAGAGGACGTATTGGAAAGATTTGACCTTGCCGTACGGTCCTACGGGCCGCAGACCATAATCCGGGCAACCGGGGATAATCCGCTTACCTCCCCCCGGCTTGCCGGGCGGATTGTTGAAGTCCACTGTAAGAACAAATCGGATTACAGCGGATTTTTGGGAATGCCGCTTGGGACCGGAGTGGAAGTATTGGACCGAGACGCTCTATTGACTGCAGCGGCGGAAGCAGCAGACCCGTATGAAAGGGAGCATGTAAGCCCCTTTCTCTACCGGCGTCCGGGCCGTTTTACCATTATTCGTCCCACCGTAGAACAGAAATTGCTGCTGCAGGAAGCTGAAGTAACCCTCGATACCTGGGAAGATTACGCTCTTTTATCCCGAATTTTTAAAGATCTTTACAACTGCGGACCGATAGAAGTACCGGAACTTGTTCGATGGCTCAAACAGAATCAGCACACAAAACAGAATCAACACGTGTACCTGTGAAGAAAGGAACAATCCTCTTTTACCCGGTAATCGAAACAGGTAGCGGGACAGGTCATCTCAAACGGTGTCTCGCCTTTATGGAAAGGGAGCGGACCGGCGAGCTTTACCTTCCTGATACATCTTTTCCGTCCCTCGTCGCCCATCTGCCGACGGACCGGGTGGTTACCAAGATTAAACCCGGCAGCCGGTGGAGATGGATCGTCTGCGACCGCCGCGCCATGGATGCGGAAGAAGCACGGGAGCTGTCCGCATACGGGACCGTTGTCTGTTTCGATGAAGGAGGGAGCGCGCGGGAGACCGCACCCTACTGCATCGATACACTCCCCCGACTAAGCAGGGGGATTTCAGCCAATGTGTTTGCACCCGCTCTGCTCGACCTCCCCCCAAAAACCCACGTGTTTAGAGAACCGGTACGTAAGGTGCTTATCTCGTTCGGGGGTGAAGACCCGGCGGGCTTAAGCAGTACGGTAAGTCGGTTTTTGATAGAAAACCGGTTTTTTACACCGGAGGAGCTTACCGTTGTGCGGGGGCCTTTGTTCTCCGGCTTCGAAAAACTGCCTCCCGGAATATTGGTTACAGGACCGTATCCGGAATTAAAGAGAATCCTTACAGAGTACGACCTGATTATTACCGCGTACGGCCTCACCTGTTTTGAAGCGATAGCCGCAGGTGTACCTGTCCTGCTGTTTAATCCGAGCAAGTATCACCGCATGTTGAGTAGAGCTGCAGGGTTGCCCCAAATCGGTGAGCGAAAGCCCAACCGGGCGAGAACGGAGAAGCTCCTTAAAAATTTGCACTGTATTTTACACGAAGAGCAGGAGAAGGGCTCGAGGGAGTGGGGTATGGGAGCCAATGGGCAGAAACCCGCTGCATCACTTCTTGAATATCTAAACGATATGAGACCGCCGGCTGATTTTTCTTGCCCCCACTGCGGGATGCGGAATTGCACAGTGGTGGCCAGGTTCCCGGAGGTGACGTTTTTCCTCTGCAGGGAGAGTTCCCTCCTTTTTCAAAAGCGGTTTACGCCGCCGTCGATTCGATATAACCGGGATTATTTTTTTTCAGAATACCAAAACCAGTACGGCAGAACGTACCTAGAAGATTTTTCCCATATTAAAGCCCTTGCCGCGAAACGATTGGAACTGATAAGTAGAGGTGCCCGCCCGGACCACTATACACTGCTTGATGTCGGGTGCGCCTACGGCCCCTTCCTCGAGGCAGCAGATGAAACAGGGTTTTCCGTCTACGGCATAGACGTTTCAGAAGAAGCAGTCGAATATGTAACGCAAGAGCTCGCTCTCAAAGCGGTGAAATCATCTTTTCTCGATTATGAGGGCGAGATGTTTGCCGGATTTCCTCGCCGATTTACTGTCATCACTATGTGGTACGTCATTGAACATATGGAACAGCTCGGGCCTGTATTGGAAAAAGTGGGCAGGTTACTCGATGATGACGGTCTGTTCTGTTTCTCCACACCGAACAGCAACGGCATAAGCGGCAGAACCGATATAATCTCTTTTCTAAAGAATAATCCGAAAGACCATTATACAGTATGGAGCCCGAAAGCAGCGAAGAAAGCTCTCAAACGGTTCGGTTTTCGCACTATCCGAATACGCGTAACAGGGCACCACCCGGAACGGTTTCCCTGGGTCAACCGGAAACGGGGCTTGCGGTTTCGGGCCGCTTCTCTGGTGAGCAGACTCTTCCGTTTGGGGGAGACATTTGAAGTATATGCTGTAAAGAGAAGCCATGAATAAAAAAATTCTCATTTTGGGAGCGGGAATCATGCAGGTCCCCGCAATTAAAAGTGCAAAGAAAATGGGCTGGAAGGTGACTGTCGCGGACGCAAATCGGGGGGCACCCGGAGTCCCGCTTGCCGACAGGTTCGAACAGGTTGATTTAAAAAACAAAGAGGCAATGGCGCTTTTAGCTGCGTGTTTGAAGGCGGAAAATGGTCTCGATGGCGTATTTACCGCGGGCACTGATTTTTCTACGACCGTCGCGTGGACGGCCGAACAAAACGGACTGCCCGGAATCCCGTACGAGGCGGCATGCAACGCCTCAGATAAAGCACGGATGCGCTCTGTGTTCGAGGAAAAAGGAATTCCCTCCCCGCGGTTCGAAGTTGTTACCGATGCCGGCAAAGAGACGGTCTACCCGTGTCTCGGTCGGCTTGGGTTGCCTGTCGTGGTAAAACCGGTCGACAATATGGGGTCCCGGGGGATAAAAAAGATAGATTCACCCGATACTGTGTTGCAAGCTGTAGAAACTGCCCTGCACAACTCCCGGAGCAATACCGCAATTATCGAAGAGTTTATTTCGGGTCCTGAGTATAGTCTGGATGCAGTCGTGCATAACGGTGCGGTAACCATAACCGGATTTGCAGACAGGCACATTACCTTTACACCGTATTTTGTCGAGATGGGTCATACCATGCCTACTGAAGAGAAGCCCGGCATCGTTGCCGAGGTTGTCTCTGTTTTTACCCGTGCCGCAGCCGGTTTGGGAATAACCGAAGGGGCGGCAAAGGGAGACATGAAGTGGACCCAAAATGGCCCGGTAGTAGGAGAGGTTGCGGCACGTTTGTCGGGCGGCTACATGTCCGGATGGACCTATCCGCTCTCTTCCGGGGTCGATATAACCGCGGCCGCTCTGTGTATTGCGGTAGGGCTCCCTCCGGGTGATTTGACTCCGAGGACCGACTATACATCAGCAGAGCGGGCATTTATCTCCATCCCCGGTGTAATTGGTTCCATACACGGAAAAGAAGAGGCGGATGCGGTCCCCGGTGTTGAAGCGGTGTTCGTTCTTCGAAATCCCGGAGATGATGTGCGGTTTCCCACCAACAATGTCGAGAAGGGGGGTAACGTCATTTCTGCTTCAGCCGGCAGAACAGAGGCGGTCGAACAAGCGAGAAGGGGGTGTGCCGAGCTCTTTTTCAGACTCGAGCCGAACAGGCGGCAAACGGCAGCGTTTCTCTTTGGCACTGTTCCTCCCTGGGCCCCGGATGCGTATCGTCTCGACTACAGAGAGAACAGGGAGGCGTTCGAATCGATGTCACTGTATGAAAATATCGATACGTACGTGTTCGGGGACACCCTTCTGATTATCCGGCTTCCTCGTCAGGAAGAAGAGGCGGGAAAAGATTGGCAGGGCCGGAGCTTCGCGGAGGGGCTCGAACTGATAAAACGGTATACCGATATTCGTTTCGAGACGAAAATAGAAAAAGAGAATCTTTATCTTGGAAAACTGTTTTGGCTCTGTTTTCTTCGAGGCGGGGTCCAGGGCGGATTGTGGCTTATCGATTCACTGCAGGACGCAGGAAAGAGGGCGAAACCGCTTAAAAAGGTCGTTACAGGATGGCTTGCTCAAAACTAAAACTGCTGCCGCTTATACTCATACTTTTCCTCTTCTGTGTTTCAGCGGCTTCGGCTGCGGAAACGCCGCTTCTCTTATTAATGAAAGAACTGGATATAACACTCAGGTGGCATAACGGCCGTACTATGGGAGTGCTGATGAAAGGCCGCGAGCGGGTCGTCTTCCGCCCGGGGGAGCCTCTTTTTATTCATAATTATGCGAATACAATAACAAGTGATGCGATCAAAAACAGAAACGGTGTCCTGGTTCTGCCGGATAAGACGGAAACGGTGCTCCGCGATATCTTTACTATCATGCCCGACTCCGATACCTCTCCCCGAATTGCAGCTGTATTGATCGATCCCGGCCACGGAGGAAAAGACCCGGGGGCAGTCGGTACTCACAACGTGGATGGAAAAAAGATGCAGGTCATGGAAAAAGAAGTTGTACTCACCGTTTCATTAGGACTCTACCGGATGTTAAAGCGGCGGTTCCCGGACAAGGACATTTATCTCACCCGGAGCGGAGACACGTTTCCTACCTTGGAAGAACGGGTCGAAATGGCAAACCGGCAAAAACTCGTACCTCACGAAGCGATTATCTTCGTTTCGATCCACGCGAATGCATCCCTCAATAAAAATGCAAGCGGGTTTGAAGTGTGGTACCTTCCTCCTGAGTATAGGAGGGAGCTGCTGGACCCGGAGTCGGTCTCTGCTGAACCGGAAGAGATTCTCCCTATTCTCAACACGATGCTCGAAGAGGAGTACACGGTAGAAAGCATTTTATTAGCAAAAAATATTTTGCATAATTTAGATGTACAGGTGGGGAGTGTGAGTGAAAACCGCGGACTCAAGGAAGAGATATGGTTTGTCGTACGGAAAGCCAAGATGCCTTCGGTACTTGTTGAACTGGGGTTTGTAACCAACAAAAACGAAGCACTTCTCTTGACCGACGATAAGCACTTGATGAAGCTGTCCCGAGGAATCTATAATGGAATCACTCAGTTTATCGTCCGATTTGAAGAAACCGACGGTTTTACTGCGACGGAGTAGTGCATGAACAAACGTTTTGTACAGCTGATATGTACCCTGGGGGGAATACTCCTCGTGTTCTTTCTGGTTTCCCTGTTCCTGTTTCTCTTTCTCGAAGGCAACACGGTCGAGCGGGTCCTTTTTTTTCCCCATGACATAACCGGAATACTGCGCGGGGAGAGAAGAACAATGCCGAAGCAGGAAACTGCAGAGGAAGATGTAGAACTGTATCTACGGGAACTGCTTCTCGGCCCTTCTTCTTTCGTCCATAGTAATCTTTTTCCCGAAAACACCGAGCTGCACATGGTCATATTGAGAGAAAAAATCCTTTTTGTAGATTTTGGAGATAAAATAATCTTCTCTCAAGAGTATATAAACAGAAATTTCGATTGGGTGGTGGATGCAGTAAAAAAATCGGTTAGGTTTAATTTCCCCTCTATCGATACTATAATCATAACGATAAACGGGCAGCAGCCGCTTACCGCGGAGAACCCGCCGGCCGATGAAGTGTAACGGCAGTGCATAAGATATGGAATGTATAAAAAAAATAAAAATCGTTGACAAATTATATGCATTCTGTATAATTTTAGACAAATACGGTAATTACGAGAAAAGGAGTTTTGGATGAAACGTATCGCCATTCTTCTAACAATTGGACTTGTTTTAGTAGGATTTACAGTTTTTGCAGAAGAATCAGTGCTCATAGATTTCTCCCAGCTAGAAGTTGATCTTGCAGTAGGAGACGCAGAGGAACCCAATGAAAATGAAGCAACTGTCCTTGATTTCGCCGACAAGGCCGGCACGGGGTTCACCGAAGAAGAGAAAGCTATGATGAAGACCTCTCTGGCTATTGACAACTGGGAAGTTACACTTGCTTCCTCTTCGAGTACAGTATTCAACTTGGCCCATTCGATGACCAAAGAAGTACCTGTACGGGAAGATGCGACAAGATATGCCGGAGAAAGAGTATTGGGAGTACGGGTGCATTTCCCCACAGAGCCGTATAATTCCTGGGCAATGGTTCGGCCGCCGTTTGAGATTCCATTTTACATGCGAAAAACGACGGTCCAAGACGACGGTACAGTCGTACCGGACCAGGAAGATATGCTGCGTACCAAGTTCGACGGGTATGGGGTCGTAAAAAATGTCGGTGTTATCAAGTCGTTATCGATGAACGTGTTAGGGTTGAATTACCCGCATGGAGTGGAAATCGTACTGAGAGACCAGGACCGCAGGGAACATACTATGTTTATGGGGTATCTCTACTTTGACGGCTGGAGGACCTTGACCTGGCAGAACCCCAATTACATCACCGATGTAAATGACAGAGAGCTGAGACGGTATCCTCTCTATCCAAAAGCGACCCCGGCTATGAAGCTGATGGGCATCCGCATTCTCAGAGATAAAGAACAGGTCGGGGGAGATTTTATCACCTACGTAAAAGACATTACCATGACTTACGATAAAGCTGTTCTTACCCTCGATATGGATGTCAATAACGAAGAAGTGTGGGGTATCCTCGAGCAGCGAGAAGAGTCGAGAAGAACAGCAGAGTTCGAACGCTTAGGCGAGATTCAAGTGTTGAGGACCCTCGAACGAAAGAAAATGCACGCTGTTGAAGAAGAAGCAGGCGGCGAAGCGGCGGAAGAAGAGTAAGTAACGCTGCTACTGCTTTTCATGCGGATTTCGGTAAGAGAAAATTTCGCAACTGCACAGTAACACGATTAGTAAAGATAAGCCCCGATTCTATCGGGGCTTTTTTTAAGACTAAAGATCCAACTTACCGCTTCGGTTTTGTCCGTTCGATAATAGCATCAATGTCGAGCACTACACCGGCTGTTGCGTCAAAGAGGAAGCTTCCGGGACCCGGATTCGATATGCCGAGAAGCTCGTTTTGGCCGAAGGTAAACACACTGCCTCGCAACTGCACGAGCAGAGTAAGGTACTGTGTTATATAAAAATCAACTTTCGTGTCAATAAAGAGGGTCCCTAATGTATGCGTGGTCGTATCTGAATCGGTAATATACAGTTTTGATAAATCTTGATAGCCGAATGTAAGCAGCACTTTGTAGGGAGAATTTTTCTGGAAAACATCGGCGGAGAAAGAGTACTCGGTCAGATTATCGATAACATCCTTCGACGATTTTTTTTCAGTATATTTTTTGGTGAGTATGTTCACTGAACAAATGGCATGTGGTACGTAAAATCCGGCTGAAACAGCGCTCTGCTCCTGTATATAATCCCCCTCTTGAATGATTCTCCCTCCGATGGAACTTTCTGCCCGAAAATCGATAAATACGACCCCGGGGAATTCGAGTCTGACATTGGTGGATATTCCGGGTTTTAGAAGAGTCGTTGTCGAGTTGAATACCCCGAAATAAGGACCGACACCTAAGGTAAGAAATTCATGGTGGTAGATAAATTCCGTATAAATCGTATTTTTCAGGATCGGGTCCATATAATAACCCGCATGCAGGGAAAGGTCCTTGGACAAGTCTTGGTTGAGATACGCGGAAATACCGAATGGAAAATATGTTCCTTCGAAATCCGTTTCTGATTCCTCTCTCATAGGATCGAATACCAGGTTCCCGATATTAAAATTTCCGCCGACTTCCAGTGCAGAAGCTGCACCAATTACAAATAAAAGAAGAAAAACCGTTGTGAATGCTGCGATAAAACATTTGGTCATGTTAAAACTCCGCTTTTACTCCTACATATGTTTCGATCAGTTCATCGCTGGTAAATGGAAATACTTTCGTTTTTATTTTTAAGTTCCAAATGACACCCGAAGTGATGGCACTGAAATATGGAGACACGACTGCTTGGATCTGTTCCGTATCAGGTTGGGTGCTGAAGGAAAGCGTAGATTCTATTCCTCCGCTAATCGGACTTTGGAGCGAATCTCCGAAGAGAAAATTGATATTGATATCGGATGTACCGAGTTCCCCGGTCTCAGCCTGATTATAATACTCGGGATGCCAAAAAAGAGTCAAAATAACGGAAAAAATACCGATGTTTACCCTCGGTTCGAAAAGAAAATAGAAAAGATCTATTGTAAAAGGATCCTTCCATGGATCGTAGCGGGGTATGCCGATTTGGGTCAGAAACTCGCCGATACCTTCGCCGGTTTTGTAGAACATCATGAATCCCCCCCTGAAAAGTCCGAGTTCGGATATCGGAAAGGAGTAGCCAAAAAAGGTGTCCATCTTGAACAGTTCGAAATTAAGGATTGTTCTCAAATCGGCCGAGTAGAACCCCTTGCCAAGGTACGAATCCTGATATATGTAGGTTTCGCCCCGAAAGTTCTCGGAGAGGCTCGCAGAGGTCGCAAAACTCAATCCTGTCCCTGCAACGTTGTAGATCCCGTTATAGCGAACGGTGTCGGGGAAGTAGAGAAAACCGCGTACATTCGAAGCAATCGGATCCGAACCGAAATAGTCCGGAAAAATATCACCACTGCAGAAGTTCTGATATTCGCCGATAAAATATGTCAACTCAAAAGGGGCCGTAAACGGTTCCCGTGCCGTAACACTTGCGGATTTAAAATTAACGGTTGTTGTGTTTGTTATGTCCTCGAGGTTATCGCTTTCCATATTGAGGACAAGCCGTCCGCCGAATTTATAGCCGCCTGCTATCTGCATATCTACTGTGCCCCGTGCTCCAAGTACAAAAGCCCCGCTATCCATGTACCCTCTGGTTATAAGATCGAAGCTGGGTACGATCAGGTCCGCAGCAGGTGCTGAAATGAGGGCACTAGTGAGAAGAAAAAATATGCTCAATAACAATTTGTTCGTTTTCATGAACAGACGGCCTCCCTCTTAGGTAGTTTATACCAAAATCTCTAAAAAAAAAAGGTTTTCCTCCTTATTATCGATAGAAAAAGGAATTGTCTTGATCCATAACTAATGCGTCCACTAATGGCGTACTACCTTGACTTTCTCCATTTTATGTATAAGAATTAATCCAATATGAGCGATTATCTTGATCCAAATAATGAGGAATTATTAAAAGATTTTTTCATTGAAGCTCAATCCCAGGTGGATATGCTCGAACAGAATCTGCTCGTCCTCGAAAACGAACCTCAAAACAGAGATGCGGTCGATGAAATTTTCCGTGCTGCACACACTTTGAAGGGGGGAGCAGCTACGGTCCAGATGCTCGAACTCTCCGAGTTTACCCATATTGTCGAGGACGTATTCGACGGTATTCGAAACAACGAAGTTAGTGTCGATGAAGGGCTTATCGATACATTGCTCAACTCCATAGATGTTATAAAAGCGATGCTCGATGCGAGAAGCGAGGGGACTGTCTACGACGGGGACATCAGCGGGATAGAAGAGAAACTGCGCGGGTATTTAGCCGGCGGGGCAGGATCGGCAGCGCCGGCCGGTGCGCCGACGGCTGATCAACCCTCAGAAACTGCCCCGAAAGCTGCAGCGCCCGCAGCGTCGGCAGATGCCGGTGAAAAACAAGCGGGCCCCGGAGGGGGCGGGTTAACCGAATATGAAATTCTAGAGATGCAGGAGATGACCGGCGAGGGTGAAACCCTGTACCGTATATCGGTCACGTTTGACGAAGATAATCCGATGAATACGGTAGGCGGAATTCAGGTTTTTGCCGCTGTTAAAGAACTCGGGCCGGTACTCAAAACGATTCCGGAGTTCGATGAACTCTACGAGGACAAATTTCATCCTGTAGTCGATTACTTTGTCTCCTCATCCGTCTCTGAGGATGAAGTAAGCTCAAAATTGGATATCCCGGATGTGATTGAATCGGCACATGTCGAGGTCCTCACTGCTGCAGCGCAACCGGCTGTCCCGAGTGTGCCGGCAGAAACGGAGGCCTCTGCCGGCACACAGCATCCGGCAGTGAAGGGGACGGAGACAGCGGAAACCGTTGAGAAGGCGGAAGAGAAACCAAAACAGCCGGAGATGAAAAAGAGCAGTATGAAAAGCTCAGTCCTGCGGGTGGACAGCAGCAGGATCGATAATCTCTTGAATCTGGTAAGTGAAGGGGTCATCAACAAAGCCACTTTCAATCAGTTGGCCGGCCAATTTGCAGAAGCGCTCGGCGAGTTTCAACATGCAGAAGAGCAGTTTCAGGAAAAACAGAAGGAACTGTTCGATTCCCTTCCCGAATATCTCGAGCGGATCAATAACGGAGAGCCCATTAAAGAGATTAAACGAGAGATTTATGAAACATATGGGGATATGTTCTCCCTTTTTGAGAATTTCGAGTCGATGCTTAAAGGTTCCATCGGCAATTTTAGAGGGACCGCCCAAAATCTTGGAAGAATTACCACGGAGATGCATGAGAGAGTACTGCAGATCAGAATGGTGCCGATATCCCAAATTTTTTCGAGATTTCCCCGCCTGGTACGGGACCTTTCCAAATCACTCACTAAACAGATAAAGCTGATTGTCGAAGGCGAAGAAACCGAGCTGGATAAATCGGTTATTGACGATTTATTGGACCCGCTCATCCACTGTGTGAGAAACTCAATCGATCATGGAATTGAAAGTCCGGAAGAAAGGAGGGCTGCCGGAAAGCCTGAAGAGGGGAGGGTCCTGCTTCGGGCAAGTAACGAAGGGAACATGATCAGTATCGAGATCTCGGACGACGGTAAGGGAATCAGTGTCGATGATGTGAAAAGCAAGGCGATCGAACGCGGCGTAATACATCCCAATAAAGAACTTTCCGATATCGAAGCGTTCAATCTCATCTTCGAACCGGGGTTTTCTACTGCAAAAGAGATTACGAATGTCTCCGGACGCGGGGTAGGTCTCGATGTCGTCAAAAAGCAGATCGAAAAACTGAACGGAAATGCAACGGTATGGTCTGAGAAAGGAGTGGGGACCCGGATTACGATTAAATTACCGCTTACCCTTGCCATTATACAGGGGCTGCTTGTTCGAGTTGGAAAAGAGATTTATGCAATCCCGATTACTTCCGTACTCGACAGCCACCGCGTAAAACCATCGGAAATCAACATGATCGACAACTATGAGGTGTTCAACCTCCGCGAGGACGTGATCTCCCTCCTTAGACTCAATCGGCTTTTCCGTATTCCTACCGATGAAAACCAGGACTACAACTTTATTGTAATTGTGGGGAGCAGTGATGATAAAAAGATGGGACTTATGGTAGACAGCCTGATTGGGGAAGAAGATGTTGTTATCAAACCGTTGAAAGATAAATACACCAACTCTCCCGGTATTGCGGGAGCAACCATCTTAGGAGACGGGACGGTTTCATTGATCATTGATGTGAGTCAGCTCCTCGAATTGGGACTCAAGCAGGAACGGGAACAACGGCGCATACGAGAAGCGACCATCGGATAACGATATGGAACAGGTAAAGAACAAAGTCTTGAACAAAAAAACCGAAGATCAGCAGGAAGCACTCGAGAATATCGATTTCAAGATGGTCACCTTTTCATTAGCCGGGAAGGATTACGGAATCGATATCATGAAAGTCAAAGAGATCGCAAAAGATATCGATTTTACCTATGTTCCCAATACCGCCCCATATGTTCGGGGTGTATATAATCTTCGCGGAGACATTATCTCCATCATCGATTTGCGGGTGATGTTCAATCTTCCGGTGGAACAGCGGCCGGAAGGGGATCCTGAGAATATCATCATTCTCAGGCTTGACAGCGGTATTATCGGGGTCATTGTCGATTCTACCGACAAGGTAATAGGGATATCTTCAGAGACGATTCAGCCCACACATCCTCTCTTCGGTGATATCAACGTCAAGTATATAAGCGGAGTAGTGGAGAATGAAAACAGGCTCTATATCATCCTCGACGTTGAACGAATATTCACCACTGAAGAAGCGATGCCTGCTGAACACATTCAGCCGCCTGCCGCCGAGCGTGCAGCTGGGGCGGGACCGACGGAGACTGTCCCCACTGATGTGAGTAGTGCAGCGAAAACCCAAGCAGAGAAGGACACCACTGCACTGCAGCTTAACTTTATCAAAGAGACGTTGGCCACTTTCAAGCAGTTCTACGTGACCTCATTGAACGAACAATGGGTCAGAGTGCGTCTTGTAGAGTGGCGGAAGCTGCGCGAGAGCCGGGACAAAGAAGTTCAGCTAAAAACGGTGGAAGAGGCTAACGAGTTTCTCTATCCTTTTTATTCGACCTACACCGGCAGATTGTTTGGCGAAGAGTATATAAACGAGATCAAAAACATCCTTCCACAGGAGGGTCCGGCGACGGTCTCCGCTTGGAACCCCGGCTGCGGAAATGGGTATGAAACCTACTCTTTAGCGGGAACGTTAAAGGACAGGTATCCTGAGAGCCGGGTCAAGATCTGGGCCAACGATAATGATCTCTTAAGCATATCATCGGCGCCGGGGCTGTACTTTGATCAAACGGAAGCTGCCCAGACACTCCAAAAATATCTGGTAGAAGGGAATTACGGATATCAGTTTTCAAGTGAGATAAAAGAGAGTATTTTCTTCGAGTATCATGATATTCTGCATCAAAATCCCTTTCCTGCGGTCGATGTAATCATGGCCCGTGATGTTCTGTCTTTTCTGCAGCCGCAGGACCAGCAGAAAATTATTTCCGAGTTCAAGGAAAAATTAAAACCGCACGGCATTGTCATTGTCGGTGAGAATGAGATAATAACCGCGGACGGCTGGACTCCGCTGGAAAATGGCGGAAGAGTGGTTGCGTTCCGAAAAAAAACAGTATAGAGTGTGTTCGAGAATAAGAGCAACCATCGGTATGACGCTGAAGGAGTAGGGAAAATATGAGAATAGAGTACATCAATCCGTTTGTCGAATCAGCTTTTAATGTGTTAAAAGAGGTGTTGAATGAAGAGGTCAAACGCGGAGAATTATATTTAAAATCAACTTCACAACCCATACTTGGTGTTGCTACGATTGTTGGTCTTGCCGGTGATGTAGAGGGGCGGGTGCTGTTTGATATGAAAAAGGAAACCGCTTTAGGAATTGCATCTGCGATGAATATGGAGGAGTTTTCCGAGATAAACGATATGGTCAAAGCAACGATCAATGAACTTGCCAATATGATCACCGCTCAGGCTGTAACCAAGCTTCATGAGCTCGGGTTCCAGTTTGATTTAACACCCCCTTCTATTATAACCGGTGAAAACATGGAAGTGACCGATGCCGGGGTAGAAGCCCTCATCGTACCGGTAGAGCTTCCTCAGGGCAAAATCGAAATAAATGTAGCAGTACGGGAGAGAGCATAGGAGGTCCACTGTTATGAAAACAAAGCAAGATTTTCCAAGCATAAATGAAAGAATGCCCGACGGCCAAAAAGACAACGGCGAGCCGTATCGCGTTCTCATTGTTGACGATTCGATGTTTGTCACAAAGCAGATCGGCCAAATTCTCACTTCAGAAGGGTTCGAGGTCGTAGGGACCGCAGCCGACGGCCAGGCAGGAGTGGAAAAATACAAAGAGGTCTACCCGAATGTCGACCTTGTGACCATGGACATTACCATGCCCAAGATGGACGGGGTAACGGCCCTTGAAAAAATTATCGAATTCGATAAAAATGCAAAAGTAATTATGGTAAGTGCCCTCGGGAAGCAGGACCTGGTAAAAAAGTCCCTCCTCATGGGTGCAAAAAATTATATCGTAAAACCGCTCGACCGTAAAAAAGTGTTAGAGCGGATTGTAAACACGCTTAAAAAAGACTAAGGAAAGAACACCGTGTCGGCCGATCAAACCCGGCCCGACATTGGGCGGTTAGCTCAGTTGGTTAGAGCACTAGCTCGACACGCTAGGGGTCGCAGGTTCGAATCCCGCACCGCCCACTTTCATTTTATTGTGCTACATTGTTTCAACATTACCTAAAAATATCGACTATTGTATCCATTGTCGGTCGAAGTTCAAGGTCATTTGCTCCGATTGCAAACCAGTTGTCCGGCGGCTGATAGATATCGAGGCCACGGCCGATCTTGATGCGCCAGCCGTTATCAAGCCGGATTTCCCGGTCATGTCCGTGTTCTAAAAACTGTACCACCAGTTCTATGTCCTGTTCATGGAGGCTCGATTGCAATCCTTCGAGTTTATCGAGAGTCTCCGCTTTCTGCTCTTCATC